>JAJDCM010000073.1 GCA_029260825.1 Planctomycetota bacterium
GTCAACAAATTCGCCGCGAAGCTTATCCCATAAACCCATGTTGTAGGCCTCCTGATAGGGTCGATTTCCGCCCGGATTCTAGCACATCCAGCCCACCCTACAAACGGGTGAGGCCCGGGTTGGTTCATCGGGCCGGGCTCACTCCCCAAGCCCTTTGCCAGACAAGCCTTCCTCCCATGAAAACGTCCCCCGGAAAAAAAAAAGCGAGCGTCCGGCCACCGGCCAAACACTCGCTTCTTGTGAACCTGGGGTGATCCTCCTCGTCAGTCTTGAGGATCTTTACTCTTGAGAGGGGCCAGAGCCCTTCTTCAGCTCGGCCAGCGCCGTTTCCTTCCCATCGATGAAGGCCTTGACGCTCGGGTTGTCCATCATGTCAGAGAAGAGTTCTTTCAAGCCCGCAAGAGCGTACTCGTAAGTCTCAACGTTTTTCTCGGATTCTGCATACGAGAACATGAGGATCCAGAAAGGCTGACCCATTCCCATGTCATCGGGAATGCGACCGACCTTTGCCATCTCATAGAACCGTTTACCGGCTCGGATCTGAGTCGCCTCATCTTCGGTGACGTCCTGGAGAACCTCCTGGATCTCGAGGGCCGCTAGCCGACGATTGACGGTCGTCATCTCTTCTTCAGAAAGGTCCAACCCCTTGATCGCATCCGTCGCCTCAGACACAGAAAAATGTCCGAGTTCGAAACGACGCATGAAGTAATCTTTCTTTGCCTTTGCATCACCACCAGCTGCCTTCTTGGCCAGATCAGCAAGCATCTGCCCGGTTTCTTTTGCGGATTGAGCGGTATAGATGAACCCCTCTACGGTTCGTGGCGCAGTATGCTGAGCCATGACACCGCCTTTTTGATCCATGAAGACGATGTGCGGGAAACCGGCCCCGCCCTTCTTCCCCAGCAAATCTTGATGCTTGTCGGTCTCGACGTGAGTCGTGATGTTGCAGTAAAGAACGTAATCTTTGCTCCACTTCGCAAAGTCCGTGTCGGAGAGTACACTACCCTCCATTGAGATGCAGGGCGGTCACGGGGAGTAGGAGCGGGTGAAATACCCGAAGACCATTTTGCCCGACTGCTTCGCCGTCTTGAGGGCTTCGTCGTAGTCGAGAATCCACTCACCATTGGAAAGAAACTTCGAGGCGAGCTTCTTGTCTCGCTTCTCGATCAGCTCTTCTTGTCCGGACTGACCCATCGCCTGGGAAGGCAAAAGCATCAACCCTGCCAGAAGAGCCAGACTTAAAATCGGCTTTTTCATGACATCCTCATTGGTGGTTAGCGTTCGAAGAAGTGGAGACAACATTGCTCCTGCTTCGAAATTATCGTCAAACCGGGCCATTTGACACGAGAGTCTTTGGCTCACCGGCCTCGAATGGGCCATGATAGGTATTTTACAACTATACGGATAGACCCTCGACGCGTCTCTCGCAATCGACAACCCTTCCGTCGACGCACCTGGCCGCGGCGACAGCCTCTTTGCCATGCTTCGGGCGCTGAGAAGCCCCGCGCTACAGACGGTCGCCCCCCGTCTCGATGTCCTTGCAGGTTCTAATCATGGCTAGCAAAAGGGGTTGTGTCATCTGAAAATCCGCCGTTGCCAAAGCGCTGGGACGATTCTCACTCCAGGATCAGCGTGCCCTTTTCCATCATCACCATGGGATTCGAGGCGGCAAGGTCGGCCTGATGCAGAAAGACGTTTTCGATCACCTGGGGACAGCCATCCCCCTCGTCGCCGTGACACGCGATGATGTTCAGGATTTCGTCCGGAACTCCATGCTGGGCCGCAATGATTGCCCCCGAGATCGGATAGCCCGTACATTTGCCGTTGTGACTCATCTGGTAGCCGCCCTTGCCATCCTTTTCGAATTCGACGAGCTTTCCCACGTCGTGAAGAAGCCCGCCCGCGATGAGCCGATCGTAGTCGACCGGATAGGGCATGGTTTCATAGGCTTCCTCCTGACCCATGGCGAGCCCATAAGCCCCCTTGGTCACCGCGATGGTGTGCTCGACAAAGCCGATATCGCGACAATTTGTAAGCAATGTGAAGGGAAGCGCTCGAACTTCCTCGACGGATTTCCACCCTCCTCGCTCACAGGCGTCAAGCCACGTCTCGGCAACCTTCAGACCCAACTCATCGCTCTTGATAAAGCCGAGAAGCTCACCCAAGAGTTCGACCATGTCATCTTTAGTCATGTCACACTCCCACAAATGATAATCCGGAGAACAGCGTGGGACGGATCGATCCGTCCTCCCCCGAGTCCAACCAATTCCTACGAAGCGCCTGGCGCCTCGACTTTCTTGCCAAAGAAGCGCACCACGCAAAACAACAGGATCGAACCGAGGATCAAGGAGATCACCGGGTGAACTCCATAGGCCGTCGGAATATCCCCAAGGACCATGGCAACAACCCCAACGAGCAGTGCGTAGGGCAGCTGAGTCTTCACATGATCGATATGGTCGCAGCCGGTGGCCATGCTGCTCATGATCGTGGTGTCGGAGATCGGAGAACAATGGTCTCCAAAGACCGCCCCCGAGAGGACCGAGCTCACGGCTCCCAGGATAATCAGGTGAACCGTGTCGGGTTCAAGGCCGGCATCCACCGAAAGCCCATGGGCCAAAGGAACCACGAGCGGCATGAGAATGCCCATGGTCCCCCAGGAGGTTCCCGTCGAAAAGCTCATGATCGCTGCCGTCACGAAGACAACCACCGGAAGAAGTTCCGGACGCAGCTTTCCGGTAAAGACCGCGATCAGGTATTTGTCTGTCTGCAGGTCGCTCGTCACCTGGGCGATCGACCAGGCCAGAATCAGAATCAGGATGGCAGGAAGCATGGCCTTGAAACCACTGGTCACCGCGCGCATGCATTCGCCAATGCTCAAGATTCGCTGGGTGAACGCGAGAAGTATTGCAGCCAGTGCTCCCAGGAATGAGGCCCAGAGTAGTGCCTTGTACGAGTCCGCGCTTCCCACCACGGTTCGGATCCGTGAGAAACCTCCCTCGTATTCCGTCTGAAGATGAGCGAGCTGCTCTTCAAGCCCAAGGACTTCGTCCGGTGACGATTCCCGTGCCGTCTCGATTTGCTCGTTGAGACCAGCAATCGTCCCATCGACCGATTCGACTCCCGTCACCCAGAGACCCACCATGGTGACCAAGATCACCAACACGATGGGAATCACCCCGTTGTACCAGCGACACGGGGTTTCCGGATCGGGTTGCTGTACCTCGTCTTCTCCCCCTGACGCCAGGTCAGCCCCATCACGGAAAAGCTTTCCTTCATGAAGAGCCCTCTCCTCGGCTCGACGCATGGAGAAAAGGTCCCGCCCCATGTAGGCGATCATGAACCCAAAAACCAGAGCAAGAATCGGGTAGAATCGAAACAGAATCGATTCTAGAAAAACTCCGTAAGCGTCGGACTGGTAATCCCCCGGAAGGTTCGCGAGAGCCCCTTGAATATATCCGACCTCGGTTCCGATCCAGGTGGAAACAAGGGCGATGCTTGCCACCGGCGCCGCCGTGGAATCGACGATATAGGCCAGTTTTTCTCGGGAGATCTTCAGTCGATCGCACACCGGTCGCATGGTGTTGCCGACAATCAGAGAGTTGGCATAGTCGTCGAAAAAGACAAAGATGCCCAGGACCCAGGTGGTGATCTGCCCCATTTTTCGGGAGCTCGCCTGGTGACTGAGGGCTTGAACAATTCCAAGAGTTCCACCCGCCCGGGAGATCACTCCAACCATGGCTCCAAGGAGCATCGTGAACACAATGATGGAGGCCCGGCCAGGATCTGCAAGGGCGGTGATGATGTATGTATCCACCACCGCCAGCGATCGAGCGGCAAAGCTCCCGTCGAGAGCAAAAAGCGCTCCCAGCCAGATTCCCGCCACCAGCGCAACCAGAACCTGGCGGAAAACAAAGGCGAGAAGGATCGCCAGAAGCGGAGGAAGAATACTGACATAGCCCGGAATGCACCGGATCGACCCGCTTCCCTGAGACGCTCCAACCTGGATCTCAACGGTTCCGGAATCTTGAACCTTGATCCCCGAAACGGTGGCGGAACCTGCGGATTCCGGAGTAAAAACGGCCTCAAAGGACTGCTCGCCCACCTGAACGGGGATGGTTCCGACAAACGCTGAGAGAGCCTCTCCGTCCGCATCAACCGCGGTCAGATCGACCGAAAATCCGATATCCGTCAGAATGAGGGAAGGACTGTCGATCTTGAATTTGGGCCCGCCGGCTCCTGGCTTCGTGTCGGCAGAAATCGGTTCCACAAGACCGATTAGGGTCGAGAGTAGAACGAAAATCGTAGGGTACGCGGTCTGCCACGAGAGCCGCATTCGAAGGTCCTCCGCCGGTGAATGCCCGGGTGAAAACCTGACACTTTCGACTCTGGCGCGCCCCCTGTCAAACCAAAACTCCACCAGCTCCCCGTTGATCTCCAACCCCTCGTGGCATTACCATTTGGAGCGACACCTCGGGGCCAACCCCATGCTTGCCATGGTCTGGATGCAGAATGTTTGTCGTCGAACCGGTTGCGGGACCGGAGCGACTTTTTTTCCTCGGGTCTGTCTGATGAATCACGGAAGGGGTTCGAATGCGATCGCTCGTCTCTCTTGCGCTTATTCTGGGTGCCGGAGTCGTGCTCGGAATCGGGGCAACGTTCGCCTACTCCCTGCTCACCGCAGAGGAAGCACCAACGCCCCTCGTCGGTGCCGAGGAAACGAACCGAATTCCAGACGTCGAAGATCCCTCCTCATCCGATTCAGTTCCCACCCCCCTTCCTGACCCGGAAGAAGATGGAACCGACCCGAACGAGGTAACGACAATTTCCGCCGAGACCCTCGATCTCCAGAAAATGATCGAGACTCTCGAGATCACGGCTGCCGAGATGACGGTTGAGGAAATCGAACAGCACCTTGCCGTACTCATCAAGGAGGGAGGGTCGATCCGCCCCATCTACGAGGTGTGGCTTCGAGAACTAGTCCGTCGCAAAGACGAGGACGCAGTGGGGGTTCTCCTCCAGGCGATGGAAAATCCCGAATGCGATTTTCCCCAGCGAGCCTCGGTCTTTTCGACTCTTCTCCTCACCCTTGAGGATAAGAGGATCTACCCGGCAGCACGGAGAGTCCTTACCAAGAACGTCGCCAGCGGCAGAGATTCCTGGTACGACACGTCCGGCTATCTCGCCCTCATCGCGGAAAAGGGAGGCAACGAGGGAGCCGAGATGTTGATCTCATCGATCCTCACCAAAGACCCACTCGCATTCGTCGCGGCGGGAGAAGTCTGGAGAATTACCGACCCGACTCAAGCCGGACCTCTTCTTGGGTGGGTGGAACAAGGATTCCACACGACCACATATCCGGTGGTGGATGGTCTCGTTCGATGGAAAGATCAACGAGTCGTCGACATGCTCATGACCATCGCAACCACGGCCAGGACGGACCCAAGAACCAAACAGGCGATCTTTCGTGCCGTGCTGGTCCATCTCCCTGAGGGCAAGGCCGACGAGCTTCTGTCCTATTACTGGAAGAGCGACGTTACTGAAGACCGGAACGCTTTCCTGGGCGCTCTTGGATACCTCGATGACTCTTCCGCTCAGAATGAGCTACAACTTCGGCGGATGATGATCCCCGTCCTGGCGAACGCACTCGCGGATGACACCCGGGAGGTCTGGTTAAGAGCAGTGAATGTCCTGGAACAAAAGAACTTCTTTCACACCATTGAAATTCAGACCGCTCTTTCCCAACTCTTCCCGAGGATCTCTTCAAACGAAGACAAGAAGCGGGTGCGGACCCTTCAGGATCAGGTCCGCGACCACATCCGCGGCTAGCAGCCCGTTGCTAACGCCCTATCGACATTCAAGGGGCATGCGCGCAAGCTCGTCGCCGGCCCCATCCAAGACGATGACTTCGTCCCAGCCCAGGGCGGAGGTGACGAGATCATGTCGACCAATGAAGTGAGTGAACCCACTTCCGGTCTCGTCAAGATCAACGGTAATATCAAGAGGGTCACCGGAGCCGCTCATGCGGAAAGTTAGAGAGCCATTTGCTTCGCCGTTCAAGGCGCGAGCCTCGAACTTGAATCGGGAGGTACCATCGAACCGAACCACTGCGCGCCCGCGCAACCGAAAGGCAGGAGTATCCACTCCGTTCCCATGACGACCGCGAAGGCGAAGGCCACCGTAGGAATTGGCGTTGACATCGCCTAGCAGATTCGTGCCGTCCATGACGACGAT
This sequence comes from Planctomycetota bacterium, assembly GCA_029260825.1. Taxonomy (GTDB): domain Bacteria; phylum Planctomycetota; class JACOTG01; order JACOTG01; family JAJDCM01; genus JAJDCM01. Next base: position 6,232 of record JAJDCM010000073.1, read on the forward strand.
CTTGTTGACGCCAAGAAGGTACTCACGAACATCATCTTCGATGGTGATCGTATCCTCGAAGACACCGGATTGATCAAGAATCAGGGCAAAACTCGTGAGCTCGCGCCCACCCTGCTCACCATTCAGAACCACTCGATATTCGCCGCTGAGCGGCTCCGAGACACCCTCCGCTCGAATACGGATGACCACATTCGATGCACGGGCCAGAATTCTTACATCCACGGTTCCTTCGCCCGATTCGATCGTCCCACGAAGGTTGGACCATTTGGGCGGACAGGCGGTAGCGGTACTCGCCGCTCCGAAGATCACAGCACCGGCAAAAACTAGACCAAGGGCTGGACAAATCTTCTTACTTAGCATGTAGGGGTTCTCCTGCAAGATATGCGTAAAGCTCTGGGGACAGAGCATTTCTCCTACCAAAGACTACCCCATAACCTCTTCAAGGCAAGTCATTTGCAAACAGAGAGCCCTTTTCGTGAGACGACACTCGTGCGCTCCAAGAACAAGAGGAAGTTCACTTCTGACACGAACATCTGGCTCCTGGCCCCGGCGCCCAATAGACTATGAGGCTTTGCTGCTGGCTCACTTCTCACTTTCATCGAATAAAGGGCGGTTCGTAAAGCGGCATGAACAAATCTCGCCTGGCCGCGGCCTTCATCACGATTGGCATTCTCGTCCTGTCCCTGGGGATTCGTCTCCACGGGATCGGCTTTGGTCTGGACATTGATGCCCCCGTAGAATTCTCCTACCACCAGGACGAGTCGAAGACCATTCTCCGATCCATGAAGATGGCGGAAACCCTCGACCTCAATCCCCACTGGTTTCACTATCCAACCCTTCTCATCTACGCAAACTTCATCGCCCTCAAACTGACCGGAACTACGAGTGGGCCAGATGTCTATTGGGTCGGGAGATCACTTACTGCGCTGTTTGGTGCATTGACCGTTGGCCTCGTCTACCTTCTTGGCAAGAGGTTGTACGGGCCTCGCATGGGATGGATTGCCGGATTGATTCTCGCCGCGTCGTTCCTTCATGTGAGGAGCTCTCACTACCTGACGACCGACGTACCGATGACGTTTTTCTCCACCGCAGCCGCACTCCTTGGGATGGCCGCACTTCAAGACGGAAAACGTTGGAAGCTCTGGCTCTCGTTTGCCGCGACCGGGTTTGCCGCCGGGACAAAATACAACGGCGCCCCCGCGTTCATGATCCCACTCCTCTTTACCCTGCTCGAAAACGGCCCCTCCTTGACCAGACGTGGGTTGCACCTCCTGCTCGGCTTTCTCATCTTCCTTGTTTCTTTCGTGCTAACCACGCCCTTTTTGCTCATCGAACCGGATGAGTTCAAGAAGTGGTTCGACTACATTCACGAGTATCAGCAGCTGGGGCAGTTCGGATTCGAGCGACCGACGTTTTTCAGTAATTTCGCCTATCTCTCAGGAGACCTTCTTGGGCACGGGCTGGGAGCTCTTGGCGGCGCCCTTGCCATCCTGGGCGTTGGCCTTGCTCTTACGGGAAGAAACAAAAAAGCTCTCACACCTCTCATCGCCTTCTCATTCGCTTACTTGATCTGGCTCTCCACCTACAAGACTTCCTTTACTCGAAACATGATGCCGATTGTGCCGTTCGTCGCTCTCCTCCCCGCTCTTGCTCTTGAGCTCGGACTTTCGCGCTGGGTTGATTCGCGAAAAGCAACGGGAATCACAAAGAGCATCATCGTTACTGCCGTGGCCCTGCTCGTGATTCTGCAACCGGCGTATGATTCGATCCGTTACAACCTTGAGGTTGCCGATAGCACCCGAACCCGATCGATCCCCTGGATCATTGACAACCTCCCAGAGGGGTCAAGGATTTCAATGGAGATCTATGGCCCCCCTCTTTTCATTACCCACCCAAACCGCTACAAGCTCGATCGAGTGTGGAGTTTGGGGCGAGACATTCCCTCGGTGAGCATCTTCGAATCGAGGAAAAATGATTACATCATCTCCAATTCGGGCGCCTATGAGATGGTGTTCTCGAATCCAGGAATGTATCCGCTGGCCGAAAGGCTCTACCAGGCGCTCGATGAAAACTATCCCGTCCTCAAGACCTTTGAGGGCGACCAGGTCGACCCCCTGTATTCGTCGATATCGCCGACCATCAAGATTTACGACTGCCGAAAAGATCCCGCCAGACAACCTTGAAACGACACTCGCAAAGCCGGAAAGCCCTGTGCCGGATCATCATAGGGATCCTGCCCGGTTCATCCTCTCCTCTGCCAAACCCCTCCCAGATGCCCGATCCTGGGCAAGAAACAGCCATCCGGGCCAATTCGCGTGGAAATGAGGGGGGACCCTGTTACAGTAGGGCCCTTCGGGGAGGTGGCCAGGTCACACGATGTTTTTCCAGATTCCAACAATCCCATGATGCAGCCAACCCCATGATACAGCCAACATGATTCAGCCAACGGCCAATGAGCCGACTCACTCCGGATCCTTCGGACTCCCCCAATGGATCGACCGGGCCGTTCAGCTCCACAGCGAGGCGAAGCAAAACCTCGAGGAGGAGACGGTCCACGTCCTTCGCACCTCCCTTCGACGGTGCCTGTCGATGACCGAAACTCTTGTGAAGCTCGACCCTCACAAGAAATGGAAACGATTCCAAAAGAAGGGACGGCGACTCTTCAAGGGCCTTGGCGGCCTCCGAGACATGCAGGTTCTCGCCGGTTGGGTAAGAAAGCTTGCTCCCGAAAATGACCCGCTCACCGCCCCCCTTCTGGCTGAACTGGCAAGAAGAGAACAGAAGGGGAAGGATCGAGCAGAGAAAGCTGTCCTCGAGTTCCAGCCCCAGGATTGGCAAGAACTCGGAGCGTTCCTTTCTCCACGAACTGATCGCCTGGAAATCGGCGGCCTGGCCTTTCAGCACATGGCAACAGAGATTCTGGAACGGTCAATCGCCCTCCGGAACAAAGCAATTGCAACCCAGAAGATGCGAACCTGGCACGACCTCCGGATCGAGATCAAACGGTTTCGATACGTCCTCGAAAACTTCGTTCCTCTCGTCCATCAGTCGATCAAACGAGATCTAAAAAAAGTTCAAGACCTCCTTGGCGACGTTCACGATCTCGATGTCCTCTGGGAACGAGTGAGAAAATTCACCTCCCTTTCTGATCCGAGTCTCGATACATGGTGCGAAACCATCACCCGGGAAAGAGAAGAGAGACTGAACATAGTAACCAGGCTCACCTCGGAGCCCGATGCTCTGTTGATCGAATGGAGAAAAGCTCTACCTTCTGGTCATGCTCTCGAAGAAGCCGCCTTTTCTACGTTGAGCGCCTGGTCTTCCTACCTGACAAAAGACATCGCCAAAGCAAAGCGAAGGGCGAACCTGTCCCTTCACCTCTTCGACGGCTTCTACAAGGAAGAGTCAACCCTGAGCGGATTCTTCCCAAAGGATCGCGCCCGTCGCTTGCTCCGCGGAGCCGCCCTCATGTTGACGGTTGGTGAATCCAAGGGGGAAGATCCGACACAAAACGCTTCTGCCCGCCTCATCAGGAAGCGAAAACCCCCACTTGGATGGACTCGAAAAGACATGAGGCTCGTGGCTCTGATCATCAGGAAAACCCGGGTATCGGAACATCGAGCCCGGAAGCAAAACCCAAACAAGAGCCTCTCCCAGGCTCTTCGCACTCTTGCCGGATTGCTCCATCAAGCTCACGGATTTTGCGAGTCCGGTGCCCTTTCCACCACTCGATTGTCAGTCGAAACAATGCCGGGTGGATTCATCATTCGAGCGAGTGGGTACAAGCCGGAACCACACGCGGAAGAGCGAATGGAAAAGCAAAAGAGCCTGCTGGAATTCGCCTTGAGAAAGACCATCCTCGTGATCCCGGGTTAGTGTCCTGCGGCGTCAATCAATCTACCTTGCTGATCGGCCCGGTCGTCAAGCTCGCCATGATCGACAGTATGATCTTCTTGTTCTTCTTGTAGGCGTCCGCAGTGGTGCGAATCGCAACGTGCTCCCAGCGGGTGGCAGCCTTGTTCCGCATGAGGATGTGGTAGATCTTGAGTCGCTTCAAACTTCCGGCCTTGGGTCTGTTGCTTTTTGACCTCGACCGTCGTCCCCGGGATTTCCCCTCGCGAAAGGTCATTGGCCCGTATGCCATCTGGTCCTTGGTGGCCCTGACATCGAGAACCCCGTAGTGAAGGGCAAATCCGTACTTGTTTCTTGATTTGGAGGGACCCGATGTCTTTACAAGCTGGGAATAGATCCAACCGTTTTGCTTGAGGATTTCGCTCAACATCCCGGTCGGTGAGTTCCCATCAAGATGCTTTCCGTTCACTTCGAAGTTGCTGGATGTGGGCGAACCCCAGATGTGAAAAACTTCGAATCCATTCTCTCCGTTCTTGTCCGTGACCACGACCGAGCCACTGCGACCTCGCGCCTTCCAGTCCTGGTTTACCCGATCAAAGGAAACTCCGTGGCTCAACTGGTACTGGCGTTTTACCTGAGCAGAGAGCCGGGAGGACCCTCCGAGCAGAAGAACAAACGAGATCAGGACGAGAACTGCTTTTTTTTTCATGAATCATTCGCGAAACGGGGCGTGTTTCTCGGCTAATACAAATTGGCTTCCGGGCCCTGGCGCCCCTTGCGCCTGGCGATCCCCTGGGGCTTTCTTGACCGCAAGCGATCCGCCTCTCGCTGCCTCTTCTCGGCCCGGCGCATGAGAAGCACCTGAGAACTCACCGCATCTTCATCCTTGGGTATCCGCTGGCTATAGCTTCCATCTGCGCTCATCTCCCAGGCCGAGCGAGTGTCACTCAGCTGGGCCTCAAAGACCGCATTGAGCTCCTCTCGAAGCTTCTTCGATTCCACCGGAACGAGAACCTCCACCCGACTCTCGAGATTGCGCTTCATGCAATCAGCAGAGCCGATGTAAAGCTCTTCCTCGCCACCATTGCGGAAATAGAAAATCCTACCGTGCTCGAGAAACCGGCCCAAGACGCTCACTACCTGAACGTTCTCGGTGAGGTCGGGGATTCCCGGCCGGAGCCGACAGGTGTCTCGCACCACCAGCTCGATCCGAACGCCAGCCTTGGCGGCCCGGTAGAGGGCACTCGTGATGTTCGAATCCTCAAGAGCGTTCAGCTTGAATCGAATCAACCCGGGAGACTTCTTGGTATGGACCTCAATTTCCCGCTCGATCTTGTCCAGCAAGGCTCGTTTGAGAAGCTTGGGGGCCGGAAGAACCTTGTGGAAATGGCGCTTTGGCTTGTAGCCCGTGGTCAAATAGTTGAAGAGCTCGGTCAGGTCCTGTCCGATCTCTTCATCTCGAGTGAGAAGGCCAAAATCGGTGTAAATCCTCGCCGTGCCGGCGTGGTAGTTTCCCGTACCGATATGGGAGTAACGACGCAATCCGTCGAAGTCCTGTCGCACCACCAACGTGATCTTGGTGTGGGTCTTCAACCCAACAACCCCATAGGTCACGTGAATCCCGGCTTCCTCCAGACGAGATGCCCAATTAATGTTGGCCTCCTCATCAAAGCGAGCCTTGATCTCCATGACGACGGCAACCTGCTTGCCATTTCGGGCCGCGTTGATCAGATACTGGATGACGTTACCTTCCGCAGATGTCCGGTAAAGCGTCATCTTGATGGCACGCACCTTCGGGTCATTGCTGGCTTCCCGGAGAAAGCGCTCCACCGAGGTGGAAAACGACTCGTACGGATGCTGGAGAAGAACTCCTTCCGTTTCCCGAAGGGAGTGAAAAATACTTCGGCCCTTGGTCAGATCCGTGTTGTCGATCGAGTGATGAGGGGGATCCTGGAGATGAGGCTCCTCGAGACGAGCGAGCTCCATCAGATCCGTCATGCCCAGCATCCCGTCGACTTCAAACACGTCACTCGGGTCCAGGCCAAGTTCGGCGGCAAGGAATCCTCGATGTGCACCGCTCATATCTCGATTGATCTCGACCCGAACAATGGGAGCAAACCGGCGCTCACGCAGCTCGGATTCGATCATCGAGAGGAGATCTTCGGCTCGCTCTTCATCCTTCTCGGTGTTCGCGTTCCGGGTGACGCGGAAGACCTCACAGCTCAGAATCTCTCCCTCGGGAAAGATCAGATCAAGGTTGTGAGCCATGACCTCTTCGAGGGGAATGAACCGGTTGAGATCGCCCACCTTCAGAAACCGAGAGATTCCAGAACCAAGAGGAACTTTAATTCGAGCAAGCGTCGGGTTGTCCTCTCCGGGGTACCGGAGAGAAACCAGAAGGTTCAAAGCAAGATTAGAAATGAAGGGGAACGGGTGAGCTGGGTCGGTCGCCTGAGGCGTAACCAGCGGAAAAACGTTCGCAAAGTAGTACTTTCGAAGCCTGGCCTGCTCATCCTTGCCAAGGTCTTCATAACTCAGCAGCTGGATCTTGTGTTTCTTGAGCTCGCTAAAAAGCTGAGCATTCGCCTTGGCCTTTCTCGCCTCGAAGAGACGAATCAAACCATAGGACTCATCGATTTGCTCTCGCGGGGATCGCCCATCAATGCTTGGCCCGGTAAGGCCGGCACCCACCTGCTGCTTCAAACCACCGATCCGTTTCATGAAGAATTCATCGAGGTTCGAACTGCAGATGGAAAGGAACTTCAATCGCTCAAGAAGTGGAGTGCGAACATCTCTCGCCTCGTGCAAGACTCGAAAGTTGAAGTTCAGCCAGGTCAGCTCCCGATTGAGAAAGTACCCCGGACTCTCGAAAAGCTCTTCGTTTTTGTCAGGCTTTGGAACCGGTCGGGAGTCAGCCGGAGTCTTTGGACGGATGTTACGTTCCACTTTGCCGTTCCCCGATTCCCTTCCCTTTTTCCTGCGGGCGGAGGACACGTTGTCTCCGCGCGTCTCGCTTGCGTCAGACATGGTTACCCAACGATCTTGAGACGACTTAGCATTTCCATCAGAACCCATGAGAGTGACTCCCTTTTCCCCACGGCAAAAGCCAAGGGACGGACGCAATCGCGCCCGTCTTCTGGATCGTACCCCAGATGAAATCCGAAATCCATGAGCCTTGTCGCCAAACAGCTAACACAAACCAAACACCCAGGATGAATTCACCTGAAGTAAGCTCACTCTTGTCCCCATCGGCAAAAGAAAAATATTTACTGCGTGAAAAAGAGTCGATGATCTGGAGGGTCACACGAAACCCAGCCCGGCTGCCTTCAGCCCTCCGGGACCTGACGGATAAACCGTGACCCCGCCCAGCCCAGCGGCCCGTTGGCTTTTCGTTCCGGGCGGGTAGAATGATCGAGCCCTCCGGGGCCCTAGCTCACAGTTACCAGCAAGAGAGAATAAGGAGATACAGAATGAACGTCCTGGGAATTGACATTGGCGGAACCGGCATAAAGGGTGCGCCCGTCGACCTGGCACAGGGAAAACTGACGGCGGAGCGTCACCGGATTCCGACTCCCCAGCCGGCAACCCCCGCCGCCGTGGCAGCGACGGTCAACGAGCTCGTCAAGCATTTCCAGTGGTCAGGCCCGATTGGCTGTGGTCTACCTGCAGTCGTCCAGCAGGGGGTGGTTCGCACCGCCTCCAACATCGATCAGGCCTGGATTGGCACCAATGCAGCAGGCCTATTCCGCGAAGTCACCAACTGTGACGTCAAGGTGGTCAACGATGCGGACGCCGCCGGCCTCGCTGAAGTCAAACACGGAGCCGGAAAAGACGAGCAAGGGACCATCCTGATGGTCACCATCGGAACCGGCCTCGGCACGGCCATGTTCAACAAGGGTCATCTCCTCCCCAACACCGAATTTGGTCACATCCCCCTCAAGGGAGGCCCGGCGGAAAAATATGCGGCCGACTCCATCCGCAAGAAAGAAGAACTTTCCTGGAAGAAATGGGCAAAACGCTTCAACAAGTACCTTCTCCTGATGGAAAAGCTCACGTGGCCCGACATGATCATTGTGGGTGGTGGAGCTAGCAAGAAACACGAAAAGTTCTTCCCGCTGCTGACGGTGAAGGCCAAGGTCGTTCCGGCCCAACTTCTCAACGAAGCAGGCATCGTCGGCGCCGCCCAAGCGGGGGTATAAGAGCAAACGAGCAGTTCTCACCCTGACGAATTCAAGCTATCATGGATAGACGAAGAAAGAATTCGTCACAAACGGTGCGGATGGGGTGCTCCCCCCATCCCGTCCGCACCGCCAAGAGAACCGCTCCATGAAAACGTCTTCTCGACATTTCCTCATCCTCCTCGCAGCCCCTATCTTTTGGGCTGCTTCTGCAGGAGACGTAGATTGCCAGGGTTTGCGTGGGTCACTCGAGCCCATTGATCGGTATGAATTCGCTCCTCCCCCCTCTCCTGAACTCAAATACAAACACGACCCCCAAAACCCAAAACTCATCCTGAACCCGGATTTCTACTGCACCCAGTGCATCAAAGAGAAAAGGGTCAGTTACAAGAGTCGCGATGAGCTGAAATCCATTCTCGAGACTCGAGTGATCTATCCTCACACGATCCAGGGGAAGAACTCACGAGTCCATGGTCGTCATCGCCTGGTGGAACACGACGCCGATGTCGTCCTCGACTATCTTTTCAAGAAGATGAAATCGCGAAGGCCCATTTACATCGAAGACAAAACATTCAGGCTCTACATTGACCTTGACGGATTCAGCACCAAGAAACATCGCTACCCGAGACGCAAGACGGAGCTGAAGGAACTCTCCGACATCTTCCCGAGGGTCTCAGAAAAGACCGTCAAGCTCGATTCTCACCAGAGAGCCCATCTCTACCTGAACCGCGCCCACAGGGTCTATCGCGACTTCACTCACATCGTGGACTTCAAACCAAATGCCAAGTACATGGCATATCGAGGTCCCTATCTTGGAGTAAAAGAGAAGTTTGAGATCTTCGTCTTCCCCAAACAGAGGCTCCTTGGAGAGTTCGTGAACACGTTTCTTGGCCACCCGGTCACTCTCGAAGGAGAATGCTGGCACACGTTGAAAGACGACAGCATGATTTCCATCATGAATGCGGAGAACATGCACGACGTCTGGCTCAACAATACCTTTACCCATCATCTGGCGTTTAACTTCTGCGACGCATTTCGCGGCTACGGATACAATCTCCCCTCCTGGTTCTCTCTCGGCTTTGGGCATCTGATGGAACGGAGAGAGCGCACCGACTTCAACACGTTCTTCTACGGAGAGGGTCGGGAACCCGACGAACTCTGGGGTCGAAGCAGATGGAAGCCGGAGATCCGAAAGATGGTGCTGAAGGACAAAGTCCGCCCCCTTGTCGAGCTCGCCCAGTACACCCACAAGAACGAAATCACTCCGCCCGAGCATGGGCCGGCGTGGAGTCTCGTGAGCTATCAAATGCAGCTTGGCACAGAAAAGTTCGGTCAGTTCATCCACATCCTCAAAGACAAGAAACAAGGGGAGTCGATCTATAACCTTCAGGTTCGGGCTTTTCGAACGGTCTACAAGACGTCAATCACTCAGTTCTTTGAAGACTGGAAGACCTGGGTTCTCAAGACCTACCCTCCCCTCTGAGCTTGTCTCGAAGAGAAAAGCCTCCACTACTTTCGCCTGGCGAGTAGAGGCCCGATGGCTCGAGCAATCTCCCGCGCCAGGATGCGATGGCCTTGCACGTTGAGATGGTAGTCGGTCGTCCAGTAGCACGGCGCGCTCGCTCTGACCATGGCGCGCGTGGGATCGACCCAGAAGATCGACTCCGATTCCAGTGCAGCGATTAGCTTTCTCCGAAGGGTCTTGCTGAGCAGAGCCTCGTCCTCCGAGAGTGTAAGTAATCCAGCCACTTTCTTCACGCGAGCAAGATCATCCCGATCGACCTCCGACTTGGTGGGAATCACGGCGACGACAACTTGAAAGCCAAAATCCTCACCGATCTTCGCCATCCTGGAAAAGCACTCCACCATCGCAGATATGCCCTGATCCGATTCACCCGCCGACTTCAGTCGGGTGAAACGGAACGCCTGATACAGGCCCTGCGCCATGACGGGCGCATGGTTCTTGCTCACATTCTCTACGAGCTTTCCATCCCAGTCGCCGAGCTTCATCACGCTCTTCTTCCTGAAGAAACTGTCCATCAGAACCGACTCATAGACATCGTTCCCCATGAATGGAGCCGCGATGACCATGTCCAGATCAAGCGAAGCGTACCTGGACAGAACTCCCAGATAAAGGTGAGGCTCGGTGCCTCCTACTCCCGCATTCAAGACTTCAAACTCGAGATCCTGGCCCGATCCATTCAGAAGGCGCTCCAGCACATTCGCAAACGACTCATGATTATGAACGACTCCCTCGGTGTGAGAGTCGCCTACTACCAGGATGCGATAGACTCCGTCGCGCTTCAAAGGATCAATGTCGGTGTCTTTTCTGAAGCCGAAGTTGTTCGTTCTCGACACAATCTTCCCCGTAGTATGTTCGTCCCATGGATGCTCGAACTCATAGTTCGGCGAAAGAAGCACCACAGCTGTGGGATCGTACACGTGCCGGGGTTTCTTCTTGTGGGCGAGAGCAAGCATGGGAAAAAGAAGACGTGCCGTATCCTCATCGAGAATCTCGGAGGTCATCTGGCCGGGATCTGATATCCGTACGAAACGAACGGGCGCCGCTTTGGCGCACAACCGATCGTTTGCCACCTGAAGCGTGATCACCGCCAACCCAATCGTAACGGCCGATATCCAACACCGAAAAAGAACACGGCATCGGACCGTCGATCGATCTCGAACATCTCCCGGGCTCACTGGATTCATCTCCCAGAAAACTCAATCGTTCCGAATGACCTGAAAGAAAACCCCGTGTTGCAACCCTACCGGTTCATCCTCCGAGCAGGATCTTTCAGGCGCCACTTCATCTGCCATGATGGTTTGGTGGCAGGAAGGGAACGAAATCGTTAACAAGAAAAAGAAAGGAGGAAAAATAAAAAGACGGGCAAAACCCGAAATATCCCGAACGATTGATCGTCCCCATCCGTTCATATCAGCAGAGAAGTGGGGAAGGGATCTTGACTCAAACTTTTTGAAACCCGTTTGGACATGGGGGAAAGCCCGATGAATACAGTCACGACCAACGAACACATCCATATCGCCCGGATTCAGAACAACGTCGCGAGCCACCTCGGGATTCCCCCGGAGCAGCTCGTCTTTGACTACCGGACAGATGCTTCTGAAACCGTTCTCAACCTCATTACCATCAACCCGGTCCACGAGCAGTCTTTCCTGTTCAAGTCCGTTACCGGATCCAGCAAGGTCGATGCTCTTGAAAAGCTGATGGAGTACGTCGAACACCACAAGGATAAGGAAAGCAGCTTCACCATCCAGTGGTCATCCCGCGGCGAACACCGCCTGGAAACGTCCTATTTTCGAGGCGGGAACATCTACGACGTCCTGAACAAATTCCACTTCGGCCGGGACATGAACGCCACCATTATTTACAGCATCGTGTTGAACCCGATCTCCTGACGAGGGAGAGCTCTCTCTCTCTACCTCCTGGATGTTACAAGCACGTTACATGCGGAGACTATTCCGGACGCTAGAATTGATTTGTACTTCGAGCGCTTCGCGACTCAACAGAATAGCCGGCCTCATTGCCACGAGATTTGCTTGATCAGGAGATTGAGATGAACTGCACCATCGGTCAACCGCTCCATGCCTTCTCGCGTCCTGCCTCCACGTTGGTGATTCTGCTCCTCACGATCGGCTTCGCCACGATCAAAGTTCCCCGGCGTGCAACCGCTCAAGACAATCAAAGCGAGCTGAAGATCACCACGGAAAGGGTGATCATCTTCAAGGACGGCTATTGCTTGATTCTCAAGCGCGCGATCGGAGTCACCGATGAAAACGGTGACCTGTTCACGAACCAGGTGCCGGATTCGGCGGTGCTGGGTTCGTTTTGGGCAACCCCAAAAGACGGGCGGCTGATCAACATGACAGCGGGCTGGAGGGAGTCGGAGAAGGAAGTCGTCAGGGAGCTTTCTTGCGCCAGCACGATCGAAATCCTGGAAGCCAATCTCGGAAAAACTTGCTCGCTGCAATTGCCGGACAAATCCCTCCTCCAGGGCAAGATCGCAAAAATGCTCACTCTGCCCACCAAGACCCCCCTGTCCGATCCTCAACGAATTGCCATCGGAATGCCTGTAGCCGCGGTTCGCCCCCAGCAGCTCAGTTCATCGGTCTTGACGAGTGTCCGTTCTCAAACAGTTACGGGAAACGTTGGTAGCCAGTTCGTGATGGAAACGGAGAACGGAGACGTCCTGCTACAGGTCGGCGATGTAAAACAGCTCACGATCGACGACATGAAGACTACGCTTTCGCGGACGATCAAGACGAGCTCACGATCCAAGCGTCTGACATTCCGCTTCGCCGAGCCCGGCCAGCGCCGCGAGATGCTGCTGATGTACTTTCGACCCGGTGTGCGCTGGATCCCGACCTACCGCGTCAACCTGACAACCGGCGAAAAACAGGAGAAGATGGCGGAGATCTCGCTGCAGGCAGAAATCCTCAACGAGGCCGAGGATCTCATCAACATGCCCGTCGATACCGTCGTGGGAGTGCCGAACTTCCGATTTCGCACCAACGTCAGCCCCCTGGTTCTGGAACAAACCCTGCTGACGACATTGCAATCGGCGGCACCCAACATCATGGGCCAGTTCAGGAACGACATGTCCAACAGCCTCTACAGTCAGCGTTCCGGAGAATTCCGTCGTGATGCTGCCCGCGCCAACGCGGTTGGCCAGGGCGGCACGGTCGCACTTCCGAACGAGTTGACTGCAACCGGAGCCCAGGACCTATTCGTCTACAATTTGCCTCCACTGACTCTCCGCAAGGGCGAACGAGCTGCCGTGCCGATCCTCACCACCAAAGTTCCGTACCGGGACATCTATACCTGGAACTTGCACCTGAAGAGAAACGACAGCAGCACCGCTCCCAGCGGTAGCGGCGTGCAATCCCCCCTGTCCCTTTCACAAAACAAGGTCTGGAGGCAAATTGAGCTCCTCAACAACACGGACCTCCCCTGGACAACCGGAGCAGCAATGATCATGCAGGGGCGCCAGCCGCTGTCCCAGGAACTCCTCACATACACCTCACCAAAAGACTACTCCCGAGTACCCGTCACGGTTTCCATGGACACTCGAGGCAGCTTCGAAGAAACCGAAACCCGTCGTGAGCTGAAAGCGCTGCGCTGGAGTAGCTCTGATTACGCCAAGATTTACCAGAAGGCATCGCTCGATCTCTGCAACAACAAGGCGGAAACGATCAACGTCGAAATCACTCTTCGTCTCGGGGGCAAAGCGGATGCGACTTCCGACGACGGAAACATTACCCACACTCCCTACCGCGCCGAAGATTGGGAAAACTACCGAGGACACCCAAGCGTCAACAATAGCAGCATTGTCCTCTGGAAAAAAACTCTCAAAGCCGGTGAGACGTTCAATCCGACCGTGGATTACCACTTCTTCACCCGGCACTAGGAGTCTGTTGTAAATAAGAGATGAATCCAATGCTCCGGCTGGATGGGTCGGAGCGGTACATTGCGGCTGGGTGGGGACGATCCGAAGGTTGATCGACTTTTCGAGTGCGAGAGAGTGATGGGGGCTCGGAAAGCTT
>JAJDCM010000074.1 GCA_029260825.1 Planctomycetota bacterium
AACTGGTGCACGTCGCCTACATGCATCTTATTCGGGTAGCCCGAAGCGATGGGGAGTTCTGTAAGAAAGAAGTTGTTCTGATTGACCGCTACCGATCCGCACTGGGGATCACTCAGAAATCATCCGATCATATGCTTGATCTGGATGAACCGCCCGAGCTTTCCACCGATCTTGATGCTCCTCTCTCCAAGAAAATTCACGTGCTCAAGATGATGATCCGGGTTGCGCTTCAGGACGGGAGAATTTCCAACCAGGAGAAGAGGCTGATCCGGGGTGTTTCTCGAGAGCTGGGTTTTGACGAGATAACGTTTGCGGAAATCCTCGTGCAAGCCGAGTCCGAGCTCAACACAAAGGAACGATTGCTTTGGGGGAAGGCTCTGGCGGTAGGAAGTATTGTTCTTGCGGTTGCTCTTGCTTGCATTCTTTTCGTGATTCTCTCGGGGCGCGTTGATCAAGGTGACGCTCGCGTCAAGGATTCCGTGAACGATGTCGAGGCATCGATGCGAGAGAATCAGGAGAGAGAGGCCCTCCTCCTGAGTCGATTGGCTGAAGTAGAAGATCAGCTCGGAAGGGCGGAGCACGAAACCTGGAAAAGCCTTTCCTCAAACGAACAGCGGGAGAAGGACCTGGGGCTTCGTTTGGCGACAATCGAAGCTCTGCTCGACAAGCAAAAGCTAGAAAACCTTCCTCCTGATCAAGGCGCTAGAGTTCGTGCACTTCGAGGAGAACTCAGCTCGATCCGTGATGTCAATCGTGGCTTCAAGAACATCGTCAAGACGTATGTGCAATCCGTGGTTCTCGTGACCGTCGGCTATGACATGGTCAAGGGCGGCAAGTCCAGGACTCAGCGGGGCGAAGGAACGGGTTTCTTCGTAACGAGCGTGGGGCACGTGGTGACGAACAAGCACGTTGTTCACCCCTGGAAGTTCAGTCCGAAGGTGCAAAAGATGATCGCTGATGGTTACAGCGTTGACGTCGATTCTCTTTCGATTGGCATTTCCAGGCAGGGCGCGAAATACCGCTCGGGTCATGGTTGGTTCAACCTGGCGGCGGAATGTTCCACTGACGCCGGGACTCTCAGTGTTCTTGCCGTGACGAGCGATCGATACGTTCGGCAAAAACGCAAGGACAGGCATACCGGGGAGGCCGTGACGGCGAACTATCATCCCATTGACGAGAGCGATCTTGCCGTGCTCAAGGCGGATCTTGATGGGTTGGTACAACCGGTCTACTTGCAACCAAATAAGAGCGTTCTGGAGCAGCTCGATCCGGTTCTACTTCTCGGTTTCCCCCGGGGGACCAGCATCATGGAGACATCGGTGGTGCAAACTGCGCCGTCGCTCGGGGAAATTCGAAAGGTAGAGAAATCGATCTTCATGACCGCCCCGATCATATCCGGAAATAGCGGCGGTCCCCTCTTTGACCTGGCGGGAAACGTGATTGGTGTTGCCAGCTCATCGTGGGGAGCCTCAACCCTGGGAAGTTGTATTCCCGTCCAGCATGTTCTTGACCTTCTTCCTGAATCCGCCTCTTTGTTGGCCCTTGCCGGTGAACATGCTGAGGATGACCTCCCGGGAGCTGCTCTTGATCTTCTGCTCCTGGCCGAACAGCGAGGGGCGTCAGACGGTGATGTGGTGAAGTTGCGGCTTTCTCTCCTCAAGGAGAGAAGGAAGAGGATGGAGAGAGCTTCCGGCTGCCTCAATGACGGGAAGAAGGAGGAGGCGGACGAGATCTATCAAGGAGTTCGCGACGACTTCGGTCCAAGATGGGGAAAGATTGCAGAGTTGGACCCGTAAGGGCTAGACCGTTGAATAATCCGGGCTAGCTCTTTATTGGCGTCTGCTGACCACGGCCCCATCCTGTCATGACACAGAGGATCATCACGGGGAAGAGCACCAGACCATAGTAAAAGTAGGAGGCCTGTTCGATCCACGGTACGACAGGGATGTTCGGATCTTGCGAATGGAGGTCCAGCTGTACGCTGGTCGCCGCGATGATCGTGGCGGAGTAGGGAAGGATATAGGGAAACGAACACGAAACGGTATCGAGCAGGTTCGCCGACCGGTGAGGGTCGATGTTCTTTTTCTTGCGGAGGGAGTTGGCGAGAGGGCCGGCAGTGATCATGGCCACCGTGTTCACGGAAACGCTGATGTTCGTCACGGAGACGAGGGCTACGATCGCGAGCTCTGCCTTGCGTATACTTGGCCCCGCGATTCGATCCAGAAGGGAGACGAGTCTGGCGAGAATTCCTCCCGCTTCCATGATTCCGATCACGGTTACCAGAAGAAGAGTAAGAATCGCCGTGGGAACAAGACCCATGGCGCCAGCAACCGCCGCGCCCCCGATCTTGCCGTCAGCGGTGATGTGAAAAATGTCGGCGAGTGAAAAGGCTCCGATCGTCGCGCCGAGAAGGATCGCGCTGAAAATGCCGGCGGTCAGGGCGGCGAGAAAGTGCCGTCCGCTCACTGCCACGATGAAAACGATGGCCGCCGGAATGAGCATGGGAAGGCCGCTCGGATCCGCCTTTTCCGAGAGGATCTTCTCCGCACTCGCAGGATCCGTCCCTGGTGCGCCTCCCCCGAAGAGGGAAAATAAGAGGATTGCAATGAAGGATGCGGGGAGGACGTATCTTAGCCGGGATCGAACCACTCCACCGACATCCGTTTCCTGTGTCGCTGCGGAAATGATGGTCGTATCGGAGATGGGGGCCAGGTTGTCGCCAAATGCGGCGCCGCTGAGGATTGCTCCGGCAAGAGCCGCCGGGTCAGCGGAAAGAGCAATGCCTGCCGGAAACATGACGGCGGTGAATCCAATGATGGTCCCGAGTCCTGTTCCAACGGCCGTGGCGAAGAGAGCAGCAGAGATAAAAACAGCTACCGTAAACAGGGAGCCGGTCAATTGAGTTTTCCATCCGACCCACACGATCGCTTCGACGAGTCCGGACTGGGCAAGAACGGCCGAAAACACGCCTGCCCAGAGCCAACAAACCACGGCGACCGTACTTGTCCGGTTTGCCATGAGAGTAAAAATACGGTCGCTGTATCCGCCGACACTCCTGGCCAAGCACATTCCCAGGGAGAGGCCGAGCATGCACCCGAGGATCATGCCCTCTACTTCGGGGGCACCGAGGGCGACCAGGATGACCGTCGTGGTGAGGAAGGTGGCCATCGGGACGAGGCTAGCAATCGGTCCGCCCCGAAAATGCAGGGAGGCTTGGGTGTCATCCTTGGGATTTTGCATGGGAGGGAGCATATTAAAGCTGGTTCCTGGGGACAATGCCGGAATTTCGGGCTCAACAAGTCCCGGTGAACCAGGGGCCTCGGGAGTCGTTATAAGGTAGTGTCCCAGGAGAACACGAGCAGGCGATGGATCGGGGGTTTTTGGATGGAGAACTGGAACATCGAAAGGTGACACCGATGAATGAAGATTCCGACGGGAACGATGACAAATTAGACTTCGTGACGGTCTTGACGTCTGATACCGCCTTTTCTCTTGAGCCGGCGAAATCGCTTCTCGAGCAGGGCGGGGTGATGTCGATCATTCGCCGGGAGAGCGTCTCTGCTGCCTGTGGTCTTGAGCTCCCTTTGAACGGAGGTGGACCCGAGCTTCGGGTTCCGTCAAACGCACAAGAAGAGGCCGAGAAGATCCTGTGTGAAAACGGATACGTTTGCCAGGTGTCCGGCGACGCGGTCGACCGGGTCATGAAGAGGGTGATCCGGCCCGCCGTTGAGTCAGGAACGTTTGACGGTCCTGATATTCTCCGGCTTCTTTCGAATCAGCCGAGTGATTTTAGGCTTCCGGTTTTTGAGGCGACCGTGGGCCTGGATGGAGGCCCCTCTTTCTTGATTCAGCTTCTTTCCGTTTCTCTGATACAGGGTGTCGATCCCGAGGAAGAATCAGTGAGGCGGGATCTGTCCAGGATTCTAGGGCGAAGTCACACGGATGCCGCGGCAAGCGAGGTCTCCAAATGCCTGGTTGATTCGACCGACATCGAGGCCAGGAAGCGCATCGCCCGGACTCTCGGGCGGTTTGATGCGAGGGAATGCGCGGACCAACTGGTGTCTCTTCTTGATGACGAAGATCGAGCCGTGCGAGAGGAGGCGCTCGATGCTCTGTACTTCAGAAGCGGCGGAAGGTCGTTTGGCTTCAAATCCGATGAGGAGCCAGAACTGCGTGCGCTCGCGGTAAAGAAATGGGAGCGCTGGGCGAAGTCTGTTTGATCACCCCTGTTTCGTGCCCGCGAAAACAAACACATTCCGGCAAGAGTAATTCTTGCCGGTTTTTTGCGTCATGCCTTCAGATCCAGATTTTTTTCGGGCTTTCGCCTGCCATGACCTTGGTCCGTCGTAGACTAGCCCGGATGATTCTCGCTCATACTCGTGAATTATCCGGGCTAGCCTCTCCCTTGTGACGGGCCGAAGGAAAGGAAATATGTCGGTGGGTCGAAAAGGAGCGATGAAAGCGCTTGGGCCGGGCTTGATGTTTGCCGCGGTTTCGGTCGGGGTTTCTCACCTCGTCCAATGCACCCGAGCAGGAGCCGGCTATGGCCTTTCGTTGATCGGTGTCGTGATTCTCGTTCTTGTGCTCAAGTATCCCCTGTTTGAGTTTGGCCACCGCTACGCTGTCGCTACGGGAACGAGTCTCCTCGCGGGCTTTCGTCGGCAGGGAAAGTGGGGCCTTGGGCTCTACTTCATTCTGACCCTGGGAACCATGTTCACCGTTGTTGCAGCAGTGACCGCAGTCACGGCGGGGATGGCGGTTCAGCTCACCGGTCTTTCCTGGTCGATGCCCGTCTGGTCCTGCGTTCTGATCGCTTCCGGCTGTCTGATCCTCGCCATCGGTCGATATCCTCTCCTGGACAAGGTTATCAAGGTCATCATGGTTCTTCTGGTGGTGTCAACCGTCGCCGCCACGGTGGCGGTGCTCCCCAAGCTTTCCGGGATGCGCCTCTTCGCACCCATTGATTTTTCTCAGATTGCAACGGTGACTTTCGTTGTTGGGCTGATGGGCTGGATGCCAACAGGTATGGATGTAAGCGTTCTTCAATCTCTCTGGGTCCTGGCGCGCCAAAGAGAAACCGGCCATGCCCCCACGATGCGGGAGGCTCGCCTGGATTTCCAGGTCGGTTATTTTGGTACCGGGCTTCTTGCTGTCATGTTTTGTATTCTTGGAACGTCGGTCATGTTTGGTCGGGACGTAGCCTTTGAGTCCAGCGCTGGTGGGTTTGCGCGTCAAGTGATAGACCTTTACACGGCGTCCCTTGGCGAGTGGAGTCGGCCGGTCATTGTTTGCTGTGCCTTCACCACCATGTTTTCAACGGTCCTGACGGTTCTGGATGGTTTTCCTCGTGCACTCGATCTCCTTTGCGGGAGCTTCTGGAAGGAAGAGCTTCCTTATGAGGGGCAACCGAATCCTGAAAGATCGTTTGGGTACTGGAGTTGGATGGCGGTGCTGGTGATCGGCGCTGGATCGATCCTCTTCTTCTCGATGGCGAGCATGACGTCTCTTGTTGATCTCGCGACGATTCTGTCTTTTGTAACCGCGCCGTTTCTCGGTATTCTGTCTTATCGATCTGTAACGGGTTCCTGGGTGAAAGAAGAGCATCGCCCTGGGTGGGTGCTAAGAACGGTAGCCATCATCGGAATGATTTTTCTTTCGTGTTTTCTCCTTTTCTATCTCTATTCGAGGTTTTTGATGTGAGTCACTTCAAACGATTCTCGGTAGTTCTGTTGCTTCTGTGTGGTTGTCATAGCGTTCCTTTGGGCGAGGGGGCGGACTGGCGGGCGGTAGAATGGACACGACTTTCGAGCCCGGTTCAAGCGAGTCTACGAGGAGTCTCTGTGGTTTCCTCTCAGGTTGCTTGGGCAAGCGGAAGCCAGAACACGTTTCTGCGAACGACCGATGGAGGCGCTAGCTGGATGGCGGGCAGAGTTGGTGTTGCCGACCAGCTCGATTTTCGGGACGTCGAAGCATTTTCTGCTGATACGGCCTTGCTCCTGAGCGCGGGGCAACCAGCGCGTGTTTATCGGACGGATGATGGGGGCGAAAGCTGGACCGAATGCTATGAGGACCCGTCACCGACATCGTTCTTTGATGCCATGGATTTTTGGGACGACCAGCACGGCATTGCCTTCAGCGACCCTGTTCATGGGGCTCCCCACCTGATTGAAACGGACGATGGAGGGAAGAACTGGCGGGTGATTTCCGTGAACGCTCTTCCAAGGACTGAAGAGAAAGAGGCCGGATTTGCCGCAAGCGGAACCTGTCTCGCTGTTGCTGGCGATCAGCATGTTTGGATCGGGACAGGCGGTGCAGTCGCTCGGGTATTTTGTTCGGCGGATCGAGGGCAGTCCTGGTCGGTGCAATCGACTCCGCTGCTCTCTGGCGGCCCCTCAAAGGGAGTGTTCTCTGTCGCCTTCTTCGACGATGAGATCGGAATTGTTGCCGGAGGAGACTTTCTGGAGCCGGAAGGCATGGGAGCCAACATTGCTTTGACGCGGGACGGGGGGAATCACTGGAAGCTCGTGCCCGATTCGGGTCTTTCCGGTTTCCGCTCCTGTGTTGCCTACGTTCCCGGAACGAACGGTCGGATCGTTGTCGCGGTTGGAACATCAGGCACAGACGTCTCTTTTGATGGAGGGGAAACCTGGAAAAGTACTGGGGACGTGGGCTACAACGCAGTGAGTTTTTCATCCCGGGACGGGGCTGGCTTCGCGGTAGGGGCAGAAGGGCGTCTGGCTCGATTTGTTCCCGTGGCGGATTTGGATTGAGGTCGGTTACTTTCGCTTGCTGGCTCCCTTGACCCCGGTTGTCCCGGCCCGTAACCTGTTGCCGCCCCTTAATCGTCTCCCGATCAATCATCATGAACCGGAAAGACATGGAGAAGACCGATGACAAATAAGACCAGTGCCCGCCATGTCCGTTGGGACGACATGGAAAAGGAACAGCTCAACGATCGTCTGCAACGGAGGATGATTACGGGCGAGAAGGTGATGCTCACTCACATCTATCTAAAAAAAGGATGTGAAGTGCCTCATCACCAGCACGAGAACGAGCAGATCACCTATGTCGTGGATGGTGCTCTCAAGTTCTGGCTGGGGAGCGATGAGTCCGAAACCGTGATCGTACGATCCGGGGAAGTTCTTGTCATTCCAAGCAATCTTCCCCATCGAGCAGAAGCTCTTGAGGACACTCTCGATGTCGATGTCTTCAGTCCTCCGAGGCAGGACTGGATCGATGGGACTGATGCCTACCTCCGGAAGAAGTAGGTCCTACTCTTTCTTCCGAGAAAGAAAGAAGATCCCGATCCCTCCGACAGCTGCGCACGAGAGCATGGCAACGAATTCGAACCATTCAGAAGCCTCTTCTTTCTCCGAGTAGGGGAGGAACGCGGTCAAGTTGCCAAGAGAGTGAGCGCAAATCGAGCTCCAAACGCTTCTTGTTCGCAGGTAAAGCCAGCCAAAGAAAATGCCGGCGAAGAAGGCGGGGGCGATCTGATACGGCTCCAGGTGGAAGACGGAAAAAATGAGGGCGTTCAGGAGAATGGCGTTTCGTGTCGAGTAACGCCGAAGAAAACCTCGGAGCATCCATTCTCGAAAGAAGAGCTCTTCCGCTACCGGGGCCACAAGGATGGACGATAGAAGGCCAAACGCGACGGAGCGAGCAGGGTCGATTACCGTGGGTTCCGGAGTGATGCCGCTGGTGGCATAGAAGCTGAGCCAGAAAAGAACGTATGTCCCCCCGATGCAGAAAAGAGCAATCGCCGGGAGCCAGCTCAGCTGAAAACTGCCTCGAGAAAAGACATTTAGAAAGTCTCGCCTGGGCGAAAGCGCAGCTGCTCCGATGGCGGCAATCCATCCGATAGTTTGAGCTATCAAGAAAACCGGAAGGCTCACACTTCCCGAGAGAACAAAGAGACTGCTGGAAAAGACCACATAGAACAGCAAGACAAGGGAGATTCCCTGCCACAGTCCAGGACGATCCTCCCGCACGAGAGTGATCTGCTCGGGGATTGGGTCCTCGTCCTCGGGGTTTGGTTGCGGGTGGAGTAGATCCACTTCAATTCTCCAGGGTAAGTTGATCATGGTCCCAGATCCCCTTCGTGGAAGCAAGAGGCCGTTTGGGACCATCATCTACTTGACAGGTCGATCAATTCCTCGAACAATCCCTTCCTGGGAGGGTACTGGTTGAAGATGATGAGTGGTTGGATGAGATGATCTTTGCAGGACACTGGAACGGATGGAGGCGGTAGATTGAACCTGCGGCTATCTTTTTTTTGCTTGCAACTCCTCGCGGTTTGCATGGGTCTCTTACTCTTCATCTCACTTCCTCTTGCGGCGGATGAAGCCTCCAGCGCGCCTGACTTGAAAGAGATTGAGGCCGAGTTGAGTTCGGGAAGAGCCGGGTCGGCTCTCCAGAAAGTGCGTCTCGCTCTTGAGTACCAACCGAATCGTTTCGAGCTTCTCGAAGCGGCATCCCGATCTGCCGAAAAGGCGGAAGATCCAGATCTTGCCATGTGGTACGGCAGGATGGCTCTGGACTCGCTGGGAGACTCCCGGACGGAGAAAAGAACGGCTCACAAGCTGCGCACCAGGCTCGCCAAGATGGATCCGCATTCGGGAAAAGGTGAGAGGCTTCTTGAGGAATACTTGACCAAGGTCTTTGGGCTTGCCGAATATTCTCGAAGGAGCAAGCTTTACGTCAATGCGGTTGACCTCTACTTCCGTTGCCGGGGAACGTCCTATGCCACCAAGGCGGACGTTCAATTGCAGAAAATATTCAACGATGAAGCGAGCGTCCTTGAGTTATTGAGATCCGGGATTGATGTTCCGTTTCGAGCGCCCCGAAGCCGTCTTTCCGAGAAGAAGACGGCGGCAAGAGATCGGGCGCACAAGTCCTGGGAGAATCCGGAAGAGATCGAGACCGAGAACTATCGGGTCGTGACCAACGTGGGGTATGAAAAGACAAGATCGGTTGCTCTTGCGATGGAGCAGATGAATCGGTTTTATCGAAAGATCTTCCCCATCCAGGCTGACCTACCTACTTGCCGGATCGAGATCTATTCGAGCCATCAGGAGTTCATGGAAAGGGAAAACCTTGTCACCAAGGATATGCACGGGTTCTTTCAGACCGGAGTCAATCGGGTTGTCACTTATGACCCATCCTCTTCGGGGCGTCCGTTCTCAAGGCTCTGGTCGACTTTGTTTCATGAGGCTTCCCATCAGTTCACATCGGTCATTCCGGTCCAGGTGATTCCAAGCTGGCTCAATGAAGGAACGGCGAGCTACTTCGAGGGCGTCCGCCTCAGTGCCGGAGGTGCTGTTCAGGCGAACCTTATTCCTGAGCAGCGGATCGTGGAACTCAGGTCCGTTCTTGACGAGGGCAGGCTGGGGCTGAAAGATCTTCTTTCCTACGGAAAGCCCGGTTCCTATCCGGCGGACTACTACAGTCTTGGATGGTCCCTGGTCTACTTCCTTCACAATTTTGAAGACGATCGTTCGGAACGAATCTACCTCCCCGCGTATCGAAAGATCTTTGAACACTATTGGAAGGATCAAGACGGTTCTCGCCCGTTGGAAACGTTTGTCCGTTTTTTCATCTCGAACATGCCGGATGCGGGGATCGAGAATTTTGATGGGTTTAATGATCGCTATACAGCCTGGATCAAGGATCTTCTGGCCCTGGAGTCGGCTTCGGAGGAAAACGTGGCTCGGCTTCTGAGGCGAGCGCGCAAGCAAAGGTCGGACGGAAAGTTTGATGCCGCCCGGGAGAGCTATCAAGGAGTGATTCGGCGAGATCCGGACCACATCCGGGCGCATTTTGAACTGGGGGAATCTCTTGCCGAGCTCCGGAACAAGGATGGAGCCATTTACAGTCTCCGAAAGGCGCTTTTTTTGGTGCGTCGAAGAGAGGATCCAACTTCGCCCGTTCCCGGTTTCGACGAACTCGATTCTGAAGAGGTTCTTTCGAGATGTTTGGAATTGATCTTGAAGCTCAACCGACCGGCGGGAAAGAATCTGAGTCGGAACGAAACGGCCTTCGTAAGTGATTTGATCGATGTCTGCAAAGATTACGCGAACATCGGATTTCCTCTCTTTGCCCTCTCTCTTGCCCGGCAGGGGAGTTCTGCTCTTGGAGGAGATCTGCGTCTCGCTGCTCTCCAGAGAGAGGTGCGAGAATCTTCTGGTGTAGAAGATCGAAGATGGCGGCGGATCCAGTTCGAGCCTGACCTTTCGGGATTTCAGGGCGTGCAGTCGATGGAGCGTTTGTCATCCGAGATGATCTCTCTTGCTCCAGCAAGAATGGAGATCCCTCTTCGAGTCGAGACGCCCCCCGAGCGATATCGTTTTGAGGCACTTCTTTCAATCGATGAAAAGAGGCCAGGATCTGTCTTTGGCCTGGCCTTTGGCGTGAATCCAGAGACAGGAATTCGCTATGTGGGATTTTTCGAGAACGGAAGTGTCGTCACCGGAGTGTTGGGTTCCGAAGAAATCAAGCCAGTAGTGATTCATACTCTCAAGAAGAAGCCTCTCGCTGAAATGCTGCTGTCGGTGGAGGTCGATGGGGAGACCGCCCGCTTCTTTCTTGATGATGAAGATGTCGGATCGGCAGCCGTTCCACCCGAAGCGCTCCTGGGGAGCGTTGGCCTGATGGTCCAGAATGCCAGGGCTCGCTTTTCGAATCTTCGCCTGCTGTATTAGTATCTTGGGTCTCGCCCCAAAAAGAGGAGGCGCTGACCTGCACCTTGGTCAGCGCCTCGTCGCCGTCGATACCGCCGCTTGCCCGTATGGCTTGCTGTTCAAGCCCACGTCGATCCGACGTCGAATTGAATCCGGTTGGAACTGCGAAAGACGCGGGTTCCCTGATTCGGAGGAACTACTTACAAGTAGCGTGCCATCGGTGGAGGAGAAACCTGCAATCGTGAAGAAGGAGCCTCTGCGGGGTTTTCTGGTGGGGAACAGGCTGGTGACCTGGCGAAAGCGAAAGTTTTTCACCCTGGGGT
>JAJDCM010000075.1 GCA_029260825.1 Planctomycetota bacterium
AGACGGTTCACCCCGGGAACTTCAATCACTTTTTGCAGGAAGCCGCTTCTGCGGTCGATCACGGACACCGTTCCCGAGGCGGAATTTGCCACCATGAGAATGTTGCACTCGTTGAGAAGGGGTGGCACGAATGGCGCCGGATTGAACCGATGCCAGGCCTTCGTGTTGGCGGTGGTGAAATACACGCACGGGTTTACGTTGTCGTTGAGAGCAAGGTCGGTTGGGCCCAGCCCGATCGGATTTTCCGGCGCGGAGGGATCCGTCTGCATGACCACGCTGAACGTTCGAAGTGGACCGACAACGGGGAACCCTGGGAAGGGCGGGGGTTGGAAGGCGGTGAGACGAATTTCCGCCACAGACCGATTACCGTTGCAGACAAAGATGCATCCGGGAGCGTCCGCGACTCTGGGGTCGATGACCCGGCGGTTGCTGATGATACCCATGGGGCCGTCGAACGCAGCCACCGGGCCTTCGGTCATCACCGCGATCACATCGTCTTGACCGACAAGAATCGGAGTGGTGGGGCCTGACTCGTAGATCGAGATCGAGTTGCTGTCTCGATTGCTGATGAAGGCAAAGTAGGTCCCGGTGACACCACGATGGGTGCAGGCGATGTCCCACGGAGTCACTCCGGTGACGATCTCTTTTCTCAGAGTAAAGGAGGCGCTGCTCAGGATGCTCACCGTGTTGGACCCTGTGTTGGCAATCAGGATGTCTTCGTTATCCGGCTGGACGACAACGGCTCGTGGACCTCTTCCGACCGCTACTTCTCGGATCACCTGGTGGAAGGTTCCGCTCCCTGCACGGATGTCGATGATCGATAGAGTTGCCGCGCCAAAGTTCGTGACGTAGAGGAAAGTCATGTCCGGGTCGGTAGCAAGACCTGTCGGATCGGGGGTGGAAATCTGGGTGATGGGAAGAGACGTGGTCGAGTTCAGGACGTGAACGACATTGTTGAGATCATCGGCGACGTAGACGTAGTTTCCAAGGTCGGCGTTGCTTGCGTTGGGTCGAACCGCCGGAGGAAGTCCGGGAACGAGGTTGGAACACAGGCTCGGAACGCAGTTGGAAGTCGAGTTGATGGCCGGAAGCGGCGGAGGATTGGGTTGAGGTGGATTATCAATGGTGTTTCCTGTAATCGACTGACCGATGGTCGTGGAGCTACAGGTGATGTCGTTCTGCACGACGGACGTCAGGCTGATGACGTTCCCCACGACGATGTCGGATACGCTACCGATGGAATCGACGTTCTCCGAGTTGGGAACGACCACAAGATCGTCTTCCGGTCCGGGAACTCCGTCACCGTCTGTTTCGACGATGAAGGTCGGTGTTCCCAGGATGTTCTCGATTGCGTTGATCGCGATCACCCCGAACCTTCCAGGATTGGCGGCTCCAAAATAAACCGCATTGGGCGGGGTCGGGTTGTTGGCGATGACCGGGCCTTCGTCGGTGATAAAGGTCATGCTGACCGTATTCGCAAGGGGGGTTCCCTGACTGTCAGTGATCGGATTCGGAGACGGAGGAAGGGTGTTGGGCCCGATGGGGGCGCTACCCCGGACGCTGACCGTGATCACGGTTTGTCCTGGATAATCCACGTTGGGGGTGAAGGTGTAGCTACAAAGATCTCCCTGGAACGTCGGGCGAATCGTCCCGGTCAGCAAAGATGGAGGAACGGTAACGGGACCGGTGGTTCCGCCCGGCTGAAGCTGAAGTCCGGTCAGCACGATTCCTGGAGGAAGGGTGGAATCTCCCGGGGTTCCAATCACCGAGGCGGGATCGACTTCTTCCGAGAAGGTGATCACGACCGGAGAATCGAGGGTGACCTGCGCTTCCCCGTCGCTTGGAGTGATGCTGACGACTCGAGGTCCGGGATTCGGAGTGGTGAGGCCCACGTTGTACGTGGCACAGAATCCCTGGGTAATCGGGTTCCCTCCAAGGTCTCTTGCCTGGTCCCCGACAACGACCGTAACCTGGTGGCTATCAGGATCACTTTCTGTTCCGAAAGATTCCAGGGTGCCAAGATCGCCATCACGATCGGCAATGAGAGTCAGGACTCGATCGCTTTCTGGTTCCCCTTTGTCGTTGAGGACAACCGCTTGATCCGGAGAAACGATCACCCGGCCTTGATCATCCCTCTGGCTAGCCGAGTAACCACCGACGAATGCCTTTGCGGGAGCTCTTGCGCCTCCCACCTGAATGAAGCGAAACGATGAGGAAAGTCCGTTGACCGGATTTCCGTCGTACACCGTGGTCGGGTCGATCGGGTTCGTGAAAATGATCTGAATCGTGCTGTTGGATTCGAATCCGGCTTCCCCCGGCATGGGGAAGCGAAACGGGGTTGCGGGCGAGTGGGAAGTTACCTGAAAAGATCCGGTCGATGTTCCTTCCCCGCCGCCTCCTCCTCCCCCGCCTCCACATCCAAGGCTGAGCCAGGGAAGAAGGGTGAGCGAAAGGGTAATCATGCATATTCTTGGTAGGTTGGGATGATGGGTCACTTGTGCCTCCTCGGTCTCTTGCGAACCAGTCTCGTGTCGGGTCGTCGGCGCAGACCAAAATCAATGGCTGGCTTTGGTCATGCGAGGAGGGTGGGGATTCAGGGATCGCAACGATTCAAGAACCGTCATGAACCCCGGGCGCTGAGTGGTCAGCCCGTGGCGAGCGGGCTTCAAAAGGGCGTTTCGTCAGTGAATTCGCAAAGTCTCTCCTTCTTCCGTCGCGGGATCATGTGAGTGTGAGGGGACCTTTGCAAACTCTGGACCATTCTCTCCAGGCCCGGATGAATAATCCGGGCTAGGGGCAGGTTTTTACCCGAGATGGGCATAGAGAGGGGGGAGGATCAGGCCACGGGGTAGCACTGTGCGAAGATTGAACGGGGGATTCGAGCGAAGGCGCACGGTCGCGCCGGCCAGAGATTTCCTGACCGGCGGAAC
Source organism: Planctomycetota bacterium (assembly GCA_029260825.1). Lineage (GTDB taxonomy): Bacteria > Planctomycetota > JACOTG01 > JACOTG01 > JAJDCM01 > JAJDCM01. The sequence continues at coordinate 2,931 of JAJDCM010000075.1, forward strand.
GTGAATGATGAGCTTTATTTGGAGAGCTGTTCTTTCCGATTCCGGTAAAGAGAGGGGTCGATAACCGTTACCATCTCGGCGAGCTTCAGCTTGTTATCCAGAAACTCGTTGATGCGAGTGGCGGCTTCTTGAGGATTTTGAAGGGCTTCCTTGTAGTTTACCTCGAGGACTTCGAAGTTCTCTTTCATGCGACCCAACACTTTGACGTTGATGAGATGCTTTCGATAAAGTTCTTTCGCCGTTTCATCCCGAAGGGTGTTTTCTTCTTCTCGGTGGTCGAGCATCTTGTTCTGGGAAGCAATGACCTCGTCGAGATCTCGAACCATGAAGATCACTCGATAGAAGTTGTCGGGGGGAAGGTACTTGAGCAGAAACGAAATGACCTTGAGTGCCTTTCCTCGTCCTTCACGAACGTAGGTCTTGTCTTTTTCCGCCTCGAGATCTTTGACTCGTTCATATTCATAGTAGCCCTTCGGATTGTCCACATCGGCTTCACGAAGGTTATCGGTCATCGGCGGCAGCCCGCCTGCCTCCAGCATTTTCATCATCATCGACGTTCCCGAGCGGGGGAGACCGGATACGATGACGACTTCCTCACCGTACTTCTTCTTCTTGCGTAGATTCTTCAGCCAGTTCACGTTCGGTCCCTTTCAGTCTTGTTCGGTCCCAGGTAACGGAGAGTGCGCGTTAGACCCACTCCGCTGGGCGTGGTTTCCTTCCCATGGATAAGTTTCCCGGTCGGGGACTTAACTCGTTTTATTATAAGGGGTTTTGGGCTAAATGGGATCTTTTTGTTGGGTCAAGCCTCGTCCAGAAGCCGAGAAGCCCCGGGGAGGTCAAGAATATCCCGGGAAATGGCCGTTTCCAGGAGGTCCTCGCTCAAAAGGGAGTCGAATTTTCTCCTCGCTTTCGGCCGGACGGAGGCCGCGATGACCCCAGGGTCGTGCTCTTGATCCCGGGCAGCCGCGACAGCAGCTCGGGCTTTTTCCACGGGGAGCGAGATGGTGAGGGCGATCTTGTTGTCACTGCAGCTGAGGCCCGAAGCCCTCAAAATCGCCCGGAGGGTCTCCTGAATCCGGGTGCCGGTCCAGGTCATCCAGGCGGTCTTTCCCTCGCCGGCTTCAACAAAAGGATCCCCACAGATGCCTCTTTCGATGGCCCGGGATCGGGCTTTCGCAAGGAGGTTTCCCGCTCTCTCGTCCAGGTAGGAATGTTGTTCTTTCCCGAGAAGCACCCCTTTCATCGCGTGAATGACTTTCGGGTGGACGTCACCGGAAGAGCCGAGGAACACCGGCGCTTTTCCGGTGAGTGCCGGCCCGACTTCCAGGACCCCTCGCTCGGAATGAACCTCCTTGACTTGCCATCGCTTTCCGGCAAGAAGGAAGACATCGCCGATCCGAGGAACGCCGACGATCGGTAGACTGCCCAATGTGCGGGATCCGGAGCGCACCGAGTATTCGGGTCGGGTTTGAAAGACACCGTAGAAATCGAGCCGGCTGCGAATCTTCTCTCCGGCCTCCGAGAGAATGAGATCTCCCCCCTCCATTTGCTCGATGATCTTCTCGCCGGCCAGACTTCGCAAGAGCGATCCAAAGAGATCGACTTCGATTTCCCGGAAGGGACCTTTCTTGCAGAGGCATTCGTGGAGGTGTTTGGCCGATGCCCCGCCGGTTTCGCAGATGACGCTGATGATCTGGTGGGCGACCGTGCTCAGGTCGCACCTGGATTCAGGTGTGGGTTCGACCCATCCTTCTTTCATGAGTTCGGTGATGGCTACGGATTGGACGAGGTCGAGATGAAGTCCGTCGAAGAGAGACTTTCCTGGCTTGCGGCAGGGGATGTAGATGCGAATGCGACTTGGCTCTCCGTCTTTTCGTCCGCTTCGACCCAGCCTCTGCTTCAGTGAAGCGACTCCGTGAGGAGCGCCGATCTGTCCGACGAGCCGAACGTTTCCCACGTCGATCCCCATTTCGAGGGTGCTTGAACAGAACACGGTGGACGGTCGTTCGGAGCGCATTGCTTCTTCGGCTTCGTCCCGAACTTCCCGGGAGAGTGAACCGTGGTGGACGAAAAATCGAGATGTGCTTCCCATCTCCTCGGAAAGTCGCGTCGCAAGATCTGCGTAGACTTCCACGTCCTTCTTGCCTTCGCCGAAGATGAGGTTTGATCCCTGACCGCAGTGGGCGACAACATCCCGGGCGAGCTCCTGGGAAGGGGCGTCGTCGACCTCGTAGGCGTGGATCTTGAAACGAATCTCTTTTTCCCCGGCTGGCTCGGTGAGAAGGACGACCTGATCCGCCTGGTCCAGGTCGAGAAAGCGTTTGGCGACGTCGAAGTCACCGATCGTTGCCGAAAGGCCGATCCGTCGAAGGGGGGCGGAAGGCCCGCCCTTGATTGCATGAGCCTCGAGTCGATTCAACAGACTCTGGAGATGGCGACCTCGATCCGCTCCTAGAAATGCATGCATCTCATCGATCACCACGAACCCGAGATTCCCGAACAGGCGAGAGAGGTTCGATGATTGATTCACAAAAAGGGATTCAATCGATTCCGGAGTGATCAACAGGACCCCCCGGGGGTCTTTCAGAAGGCTGTTCTTCTTGCTTCCCGAGACATCGCCGTGCCAGCGATGAACCGGTAGCTCTAAATATCCACAGAGGTCTTCCACCCTCCGGAACTGGTCGTTGATGAGGGCGCGAAGAGGGCCCACGTACACCGCCTGGATTCCATCTTTGGGTTCGCTGGCAAGATGAGACAGGATGGGAAGGAAGGCAGCCTCGGTTTTTCCCGCCGCGGTCGACGCGGAAATGATGATGTGGTTTGACGTCTGAAGGATTTTCTGGATCGCACTCTCCTGGACGGGACGCAGATCTCGCCAGCCCATGGAGTAGAGCTTTTTCTGAATGCCTCTTTCCAGAAGATCGAAGGCGGCCGGATTGTTCTCATTCTTTGACATGAAGGGTGGGGGCTACTGGTGCATCACGGCGCTAGATTCGAAAACTGTCAAGGTCATCATCGCCTTCGTTTCCGGATCGGGGTTCGTCTTCTCCGGTTGGGCTCTCTCCCTTCTGGGTCACGGGTTCGCGCTGTTGTAGAAGCTCGCGCCAATCCGACCCCGGGTTCTGGGTGAGGACATTCAGGAGTCCGATGAAATCCTTCACGACCTCTCGAGGAGATTGGAAAGTGGAAGCACCCAGCCGTTTGCCGCAATCTTGAAGATAGGCTTCCACTCCCTCGTCGGGAAGAACCGATGTGGGATCGTCATCTGCATGGACGGCTCGAATCCGATGAAGAAGCACGTAGCAATCTTCGGGAGTCAGGTTGGGGAGGGAGAGCACCGGGTTGGACATGTCGATCCGTCCGTCGGTCGCAAATCGGTTTTTTGCCAGCCTACCCGCCAGGGCCTCATAGCTTTTCAAGCCACGTCGTTTGTCTTCGAGGCAATCATCGGTGGCGGCAAATAGAAACACCAACCCCTCGACGCTTCCTTGAAGGCAGTCGTTGAGAATTCTCAGGATGGCTTCGTAGTTGTTGTTTCTTGCCGCCTTGCTATTCAAGCGGTGCGAGACGACAACGAGTTCATCGAGGCTCACCACGCAACCGGCGTAGCCTGCGATCCTGACGAAGGCAGCAAAGAGTTTCAAGTAATCATAGATCGAGGCGTCGTCGATGATCGAGCGGACACCAAGATCTTTCTTGGCTTCCGAGCGCGTCTTGTACTCGGCACGTAGCCAGCGAATGGCGTTGGTCTGGCGGATCTCGTCTTGTTCGAGGTAGCCCTTGTAGTACGCGCTGATCACCGTCGCAAAGTCGTATCCGGCGACATGGTCTTGCAGGGGGCGACAGAGTTCGGTGAGCTTGGCGGTCACGTCATCAACGGTTCCGTCGGCTTCCGTGATGCTCTGGGAAACATCGCCGACCCATCGTTCCACAAGGTTGGAAAGAGCTCCCCCCTCGGGGCGGCTTCTCGTGGCGAGGTTCCTCATCAGCTCTGCATAGAGGGCTCTTGCCTGGCCGCTTGATCCATGCAGACGTCGGTCGGTTGTGAAGTCAGCGCTCAGCACGACGAATTTTCGCTCAAGAGCAATGTTTCGAATGAGATTCAGGAAGAAGGTTTTTCCCGTTCCGAAAGGGCCAATGATGAAACGAATGGCCGCTGCCTCTTCCTCGGCTCGGGTGAGATCTCCAAGGACGGCACCGACCTCTTCTTTTCGGCCGACCTGGATATGTTGAAGCCCGATCGCCGGGACGACTCCTGTTGCAAGAGAGCTCAAGATTGCGGTCTTCTCGCGGGTGGTGATTTTCTTTGCCATCGTTTCTCTTGGGTGGTTCTCTCTGGTTATTTTTGGGTGGCCCCTGAGGGGAGCAGCTCCGTATCGACGATGATTTCGTCTTCTTCCTCGTGAAGAAGGGGGGCTCCGAGAGCATCGTAGGCCCAGTCGTTGATGACCTCAAGGACCCCGGCAAGCATCTTGCCATGACGGCGCGCAAGATCATCGGCCTCGGTTCTTTCCCAGGCAGTTTTTTCTATCAGCTCCCGATAGAACCCGGCCACGTTTTCCGGGGGGGAGACGGTCGGATCGTCCTCATCCTCCTGCTTTCCCAGGGCCGCGCTGATGAGATTGCCGACCTCCATGGATTCGTCCATGATGTCCGCGATTGCGCTTCGATCGAGAGTGAACGGTTTCGGGGCGGGAGGGTCTTTGGGTTCTTTTGGCTTTGACCTGGAAGGAGGAGCTGGTTTTGGTGCAGCTTCGACCGGTTCTTCGTCAGAGGCTTCGTGAGGAAGAAGAGAAGAGACCAGGGTTTCCAGGTCTTTTCGGGTAAGACCAAGAGATCGAAACGCTCGCTCCAGGGCCTTCATTTCTTCGCTGGTGATGACCCCATCCCACGCCGCCATGGCCACGAGGAGTTTCCCGACGGAGTGGATGCTCGCGGGAGGGAGGGTTTCTTTGAGCTGGGCCACGAATTTGAGTGAGTTTTCTCCGCGGGAGATCAAAGTCCCGAGTGCGCTTAGCCGGCGACATTCTGATTCGCCGAGCTGAATGGACTTTTCGATGTGATCGGTAAGGAGTCGGATCTCCTCCGGGTCAGCCTTCCCGTCGGCCTGGGCAATGCTCCATCCCAGATGAAACAGATTCGCTGCCGCGTTCATGCGGGAAGCGTCCGGTGCGGGGCCCTGAGGAAGGGGAAAGAGGACCGTTGATTGTTCGTTCCGGTAGCTGCGGCCGGTCAACCGTGCGTCCGGCTCCACCGAGCTCCCGAGCTTTTCGAGAATATCGCAAAGCTCCTGGCTTCTGGGCACGGTGAGTCGGCCGACCCTTCCGCCGAGGAGGGTCGTTAACTCGGAGACCGTCAGGACGGTGTCACCGGAGGGCGTGGCTTTTTCGGCGAGCTTCTGTCGGAGGGCTGAGGCGGACGGATGTTCGATGCGGGAGCGCAGGGCTGGCGGAAGGGAAAGCCAGCTTTCTGGTGTGAGTTCAAACCTGCTGTTCGGTCCAACCAGTGTGGAGGCTCTTCGCAACTCGTCCATCACCCGGTTCCAGAGTGTCGTCAAGGGCTTGAACTGGCTCGCCAGTCCGAGGGGATGCTGGCACTTACATTCATAAGAAGTGGGCAGCGAAGGATTTCGAGGGGCGATGGTGGCTTTCAACTCTCTCTTGGCAACTTTGAGGTGAAATTTGTCGCCCCATTCTTCCGTGAAGTAGAGTTCAAAGAGTTGTTCGGTCAGTTCCGGGACTCTTCTTACCGTGACGCTTTTCTTGGCCTGAGGAAGCAGCGGGGCAACGTGCCTTGCCATCCATCTGGGCAGGGGTTCCTGGTGAAAGGCAAACCAGGAGAGGGCCTGGGAGATGGACTCTTCCGTCCATGTCTCCGTGGCGTCAGAAAGACTCTTCAGCTGGTTGAGTCTTAACTGCTGGGGTTCCCGGGCGACCAGGAACCAGAGAATGGTCGCAGCGTCCCGGCGAAACTTATTCGGGATGCCAGCACCGTTTTCGAGGAGGTGGACGAGCTGATCAAAGATCTCGGATTCATCCTCCTCATCGACCAGGACCCGGCGTTCGATTCCATAGAGATAGAGCTGAAGGAATCCCGGATCCTGGGCCGGGGTCAGGGAGTTTTCGGCGAGCCAGGTCAGATAAGCTTTTCGCTGAGGGCCGGAGATGTCCGGATATTGAGGGCGCGCCGGCAGGGGCTTTTCGTTCGCCGCAGAGCCTCGGAGTGAGAGCCGGGGGTCAATGGCCGAGGGCTCCAGGCACCGGCCAGCGGAAGGGACATTCACTCGTTCGTAGATCAGAGCCCGGTTGACCGTCATCCGGGAGGGCCACGCTCCGGCCCGGATCGGGGAGCCACTTCCGGCCCAGCGGCAAGGAGCTGGCTCGGCCTTGGAATTTGGGGCTGTTTCTCGCCCCGTTTTCCGCCGGCGTCGCAGGGCCTCAATCAGGGCCAGGATGACCAAAGAGGCCGCAAAAATCAGCCAGGCTCGCCAGTTTTCGTCGATCCAATCCGGCATGGGTTATCTCGCAGGAAAGAAGGCAGAATAGTTCGGGCAGAACTCGTATAAGGGATCGCAGGCTAGCCTGCTAGTGAGAATGTAATCAGCTTTTTACTGAGCTTCTCGAGTTTCTGAGGAAATTTATCGCCTTTTCACGGCGAAGCATCTTTTGGAGAGAGTCATGACCGAGTCGGCACCCACTTCCGGGTCTGCTGAATCCCCGAAGCGCTTTCCCCGGTGGAAAAAGGTCCTGATGGGAACGGCAGCTCTATTTGTGCTCATTGGATTCGGACTCCAGGCAAGCTCCCTTCTCGGAGGAGATCCAGAAACTGAGGCCGTGATGGCCGACGCCGGATCGAGCGAAGAGCGGTCGAGTGTCGACGCTTCATTCATCGGGAATTCTCTCGTTCCCACCGACCCGGGTACATCCCGCGATCGGGAGTTTAGCAATCCCAATGATATTGAAATGGGGGATGCCGGGGAATACGGATCGGGCCCAAGGATTGAATCCGCGGATGAATCCGGGGATTGGTCTCCCGCCTTCATGAAGCTTGGATTCAGCTTCTTCGTGGGTCTATCCATCGGCTACATGTTGCGCACTTTCTTCAAGATCAGCCTGGTTTTCATCGGGCTCATCTTGCTCTCCATCTTTGGACTCCAGTACTTCGGCCTGGTGGATGTGAACTGGGAAGCGATGGAGGGGCATTTCAACTCGCTTGTCGCCACCCTCAAGGAAGAGGCCTCCAACTTCAAGACGTTCATTGCAGGGAGCCTTCCGTCGGCCGGTATGGCCAGCCTTGGACTCTTCACCGGGTTCAAGCGCCGCTAGATACTAGCCGCTAGGATCCTTCCGACTCTTTGTGGTATCCTCGGCCCGTCTCGCGAATCGAATCTGGTGGAGTGACAGGGCGCTGGAAGCGCTGTCGCCGGCCGGGCGAGTGGGCATCCAGAGTTATTCAATTTATCCAAAGAGCATCCGTGAGCACCACAGTCAAAGATCGCAAGCAATCCAAGAAGAAGACCGCATCTCCCAAGTCCACCACCAAGAAAGGGAAGAAACCGTCTCCCCGACCCACCGCCGCCGGCACCAAGTCGAAGAAGAAGAAGAGGAAGAAGGTCGCGCTTGACCCCCATCTTCTCTATCAAGCGTCGGTTCAGAGTGTTGAAGCCGACCTCGATTTCCTCGATCGGGTCTGGAAGAAGCACCGGGGCGAAAAATGCCATTCCTTGCGGGAAGACTTCTGTGGAACGGCTCTTCTTTCCTGCGAGTGGGTGAAGAGACGGAAGAAGAATACGGCTCTTGCCGTCGACATCCACCGGCCGACTCTACAGTGGGCGGCAGCGAACAATGTCTCACTCCTTGGTGACGAAAAAGATCGTATCAACCTGGTCTGCGACGATGTTCGGAAGGTGAAGAGCCCCCGGGTTGAGGCGCTGATGGCGCTGAACTTCTCTTACTTTCTCTTCAAAGACCGGGACGGCCTCCGCAATTACTTCAAAAGTGCGCGGGAGTCTCTCCTCCCCCACGGAATGCTGGTGCTCGATGTCTTCGGCGGAACCGAGTCCATGGCGACCGACACGGAAGACAGGTGGATCGAGCCCTCCGTCACTCCCGCAGGGGAAAAGCTTCCGGGCTTTACCTATGTCTGGGATCAAAACAAGTTTAACCCGGTCAACAACGATATCCTTTGCTACATCCATTTCCGGCAAACTGGCTACAAGGACATGAACAAGGCCTTCACCTATGATTGGAGGCTTTGGTCCCTTCCCGAGCTGCAAGAGCTGCTGAAGGAGGCGGGCTTCCATTCCGTTGATGTCTACATGGATGGGTGGGATGATGAAAAGGACGAGGCGGACGGCATCTATCGTCGTCGCACCCGATTCGAAAACATGGCGGGCTGGGTCGCCTATATCGTGGCGAAGAAGCACTAATCATGGATAAGCGAACCAAGAAGAAGATCGACGGACTGCGCAAGAGTTTGCTACGCCTGCGACTTCAGCTCAAGGGAGCCATCGAGCAACCCGACGAAGCCTCGGACGTCGAGAAGTTGAAGCAAGCCATCCAGGATGCAGAAGACGAGATTGAACGTCTGAAGGCGAGCTGACTCCGGTTGGGTCATCATCACAAGCCAAAACAGAGTTATCCATCTCGCTGTCATGAATGCTGGCTCCATACCGACTATTGCCTCTGTGGAATCTTGCCTCGCCTCTGGTCTCCGCTCAAAATCGTCATCATCCGCCACGTGTCCGAACGATATCGATCCAGCAACACGGGGAGGGTTCTTGGAGCCATGCTGGAAAACTGCGTGCTTCTTGATCTGGGAGATAAGCACTCTCCGTTTCCTGCGGATCGCCTCCTGGAATTTCCCGAGAGTCAGGTCTTGTATCCAAGTCCGAAGGCTTCTCGATTGACCCCGCAAACCCCGGTGCCATTCTCGCGAGATACCTGCCGTACTTTGATCGTACTCGATGCTACCTGGAGGCAGGCTCGCCGGATCTCCCGGCGGGTTCCGTCCGTTGCCAGTCTGCCATTTGTCACGTTGCCTTCCGGTCCTCCGTCCAGCTGGCCTCTTCGATCCTCGCCAACCCCCGACAGCCTTTGCACCCTTGAGGCAGTCGGCCGGGCTTTTGACGCCCTTGGTTTTCACCAGGAGTCTCTCCTGATTGATCAGGGCATGAGGACGGCGAGAGAGAGACTTCTCCGGATGCGAGGGCTCTCGAATCATTCTTCCTTGGAGTCGTGTCCGTGAACGAGACATCCCATGAACAGCTTGTCGATCTTCTTGTTACTTCGAATCGAATTCTGGTCTTTACGGGCGCCGGAATCTCGACGGGTAGCGGTATCCCGGACTACCGGGGCCCCAAGGGGATCTGGAAGACCAGGGCTCCCGTTTACTATCAAGATTTCATGAGCCGGGAGGAGTCGCGGGTTACTTACTGGGAGAACAAGATGCTGGATTGGGAGGATTTTCGGGACGCAAAACCCAATCCGGTTCACTCGGCAATCGCCAGGCTGGAGAAGGCGCAGAAGATCGAACTGGTGGTGACACAGAACATTGACGGGCTTCACGAAAAAGGGGGAACGTCCCGGAGCCTGCTGACCGAGTTGCATGGGACGAACTCCCTCATCGAGTGTCAAACGTGCAATGAGATGTCAGACCCCGATCCCCACTTTGCCGTGTTTCGAGAGACCAGACGGGCGCCCTTGTGTCAATGCGGGGGTTACCTGAAGCCGGCGACGATCAGCTTTGGTCAGGATCTTCGTCAAGAGGATCTTGCTCGCGCGTTTGACTCGGCCCGGAGGGCGGATCTGGCCCTATCCCTTGGCTCCACCCTGTCGGTTCATCCTGCTGCCTCGGTTCCATTGACGGCGGCGGAGAGGGGAGTCCCGTATGTGGTGATCAATCAGGGGGCAACCGAGCACGATGGATTGGCCGAGCTCACTCTTCGTTTCGAGGGAGATGTTGGGGCTATTTTGCCAAAGGCGGTCGATGAGGCTCTTCGAAGGGAGGGTAAGGAATGAGCCGGGCATCCCGACTTTTCCTGATCTTTGGTCCGGGCCTCCTTGTCGCGGCAACCGGAGTTGGCGCGGGAGATCTTGCCACGGCTTCATTCGCCGGCGCCAAGCTAGGTATGTCGGTTCTCTGGGCGGTCCTTTGGGGCGCGGGGATCAAGTTCGTGCTGAGCGAAGGGCTGACCCGATTTCAGCTCGTCACCGGAAGAACCCTGCTCGAGGGGGTGGCCAGACAATGGGGAAGGCCGCTACTGGTCGTGTTCCTTGTCTACTTTCTCGCCTGGTCTTTTCTGGTCTCGACCGCTCTCATGAGTGGTTGTGGAGCGGCGGCGCTGGCGATTCTTCCTCTCGGGGAACCCACTACGGATAAGATCATCTATGGCATCGTCCATAGCATCCTTGGTGTTTTCCTCGTGCGCTTCGGGGGATATCGCCTTTTTGAAAAGCTCATGCGGTTTTGCATTGCCTTCATGTTTGTCGTTGTCATGGTGACGGCGGTGCTCCTGCTGAAGGACATTCCCGCATTTCTTCAGGGGCTTTTCATCCCCACGATACCCGCCACCGGATCGGATGGGGTGCAGTGGACTGTCGCCTTGATGGGGGGAGTCGGGGGAACGGTGACGATTCTGTGTTACGGGTACTGGATTCGAGAAGAGCGCCGGGAGAAGGTCGAAGATCTTGGAGTTTGTCGGATCGATCTTCTGGTTGGCTATCTCGTCACGGCTCTTTTCGGGGTGGCGATGGTGGTGATCGGGACAGCGGCCAAGGTCGAGGGGAGGGGAGTTGGCTTGATCGTGACCCTGGCCGGGGTTCTTGAGGAGGAGCTCGGGACTGTCGGAAAATGGGCGTTTCTTCTCGGCGCGTGGGGAGCGATCGCAAGCAGTCTGCTCGGGGTCTGGCAGAGCGTTCCCTATCTCTTTGCTGATATCTGGCGTTTCTTGCAGGGGGGCGAAAAAGCCAACGTGGCGGTGGATACAAACTCCCGACCCTATCGCTACTATCTCTACGGTTTTGCCACGATTCCGGCGGTTGGGCTCTGGATCGGCTTCGTCCACGTCCAGAAGCTCTACGCCATCCTGGGTGCGATGTTTCTCCCGCTTCTTTCGATTGTTCTGTTGCTTCTGAATGGCCGATCGCTTGGCAAGGCTTACCGGAATCGTCCTTTGACCGTTGTGGTGCTCGGTCTGACGCTGTGTTTCTTTCTTCTGTCCTTCTGGTTCGTGGTTTCCTGATGGAACAGCCGGAGGCCAGCTCTGAGAGCCCTGATCTATCCGGAAGATGGTGGATCCTTGTCGCCCTGGTGCCGTCTCTTTTTCTCGTCAAATCGCTCTGGTTTTCTGCTTCCGCCGTCGTGCCTCAGTTGACGGAAGAGTTCGGGTTGACGAGGAGTGCTCAGTCTTTCCTCACCATCAGTGTTCAGCTGGGATTTGTCGTGTTTGCGCTCGTGAGTGCGGTGACAAACCTGGCCGATCGAATGAGTGGGCCCCGGCTCATCGCTGTCTGTGCCATGCTCGGGGCTCTCTTCAATCTTGTGATTCCTCTTTTTTCCCCGGGCTTCTCTGGAATCATCGTGATGCGATTCTTGACCGGCGCGACGATGGCGGGGGCCTATCCTCCGGCGATGAAGCTGCTCTCGACCTGGTTCCGGCACGGACGTGGGATGGCGATTGGCTTTCTCGTGGCGGCTCTCACTGCCGGGTCGGCCATGCCTCACCTGTTCAATTCCATTTCTCTCACGGGTGTTGTTGGGCATCCTGGGTGGCGGCCGGTGCTTTATTCCACCTCTGCTTGCGCCGCCGTTGGATCGTTGATCGCCTGGTTTTTTCTGCGAGACGGGCCTCTTCTTGTCCAGGCCAGGAAGTTTGACTGGGGGTATGCGGCAAAAATTTTCACGGATCGGCCCCTTCGCCTGGCGAACTTTGGGTATCTGGGGCATCAGTGGGAGCTTTATGCGGTATGGGCCTGGGGGCCTCTCTTTTTGCGGGCTGCCTATCTTGAGGTCGGATGGGGGGCTTCCTGGGCTGCCCTTGCGGGTTTTGGGATGATTGCGGTGGGGGCGCTTGGAAGCATCGGGATGGGGCTCTTTGCCGACCGAAGGGGGAGAACCCTCAGTGCGGGGTTGAGCCTTGCTATTTCGGGTGCTTGCTGTGTTTTGGTGGGGGTCTTCTTCAATTCTCCGGTTGTCTTGACCGTCATATGCCTCATCTGGGGGGTTTTTGTTGTTTCCGATAGTGCCCAGTTCAGCGCGGCGGTGAGTGAGCTTTGCGATGCACGGTATGTTGGAACGGCTCTGACGATGCAAACGTGCTCCGGGTTTCTGGTGACCATCCCGGGGATCTTCCTGATTCCCCACATTGTGGAGCTTGTGGGGTGGCGCTGGGCGTTCCTGGGTCTTGTCCCGGGTCCGATGTTTGGCTTGCTGGGGATGATACGCCTCCGGCGTATGGCGGAGTCTCTCAAGCTGGCAGGGGGGCGTAGATGATTGCCGAATCACATAATAATGAGTGGTGGAGGGTGTCTATCTCTTGGGGCAGCGGAACGTTCTATGATAAGAATTAGGCGGTAGCCCGTGGGGTCCTCCCGGGTCCCCTTGCCCGATGGTCCCGAGATTGTGATGATTCGGGCTGATCCCAGATTCGGAAGTAATGAGGAGCTTTGGATATGAACCTTGTGCGCGTCGGCATTGCCGGGACCGGTGCGTGTGTGCCGAGCAAGGTGGTCACGAACGACGATCTGGCCAAGATTGTTGATACGAGTGACGAGTGGATTGCCAAGAGAACGGGGATCCGTCAGCGTCATTATGTTGGCGAGGGGGAGTGTACATCGACGATGTCGCTCGAAGCCGCGAGGGAGGCGCTTGAAAACGCCAAGATCGACCCCAAGACGATCGACCTCATCGTGCTAGGCACCTTGACTCCCGACTACCTTCTTCCCTCCACGGCTTGTCTTGTTCAAAAAGAGCTCGGAGCGAACAACGCGGCGGCTTTTGATGTTGCGGCTGCATGCACGGGTTTTCTCACCGCGCTGCATACCGCCGAGACGTTTGTTGCCGCGGGAAAGGCCAGACGAGTCCTCGCCATTGGCGCCGAATCTCTCTCTCGGTTCGTCAACTTTGAGGATCGTAGCTCTTGTGTGCTGTTCGGCGATGGAGCCGGGGCGGCGGTGGTCACTCCGTGGGAGGACTGCAAACAAGGTGAGATTCTGGAATCCAAGCTGGGATCGGATGGATCGGGATTCGAGTTCATTCATATCCCGATGGGAGGCGCGGCGGTTCCTCACCACCATTCCGACTACAAGAAAGAGGGGCACTTCATCCAGTTGAAGGGGCGGGACGTGTTCAAGTTCGCTGTTTCAACCATGATCGAGATGATCGAGAAGATCACCGCGAACGTAGATCAAGAAGATGTGGCCATCGTCGTTCCCCACCAGGTGAATCAGCGCATCATCACGGCGGCGGTTGAACGCCTCGGGTGGAGTGAGGAGCGATTCATGGTGAACATTGATAAGTACGGCAACACTTCAGCTGCGAGCGTTCCGATTGCCTTGCATGAGGCGGTGAAGACCGGGCGGATCAAGAAGGGACAGCTTGTGGTTTTTGTGGCGTTTGGCGCAGGGCTCACCTGGGGAGCAACCCTCGTTCGTTGGTGAGAATTCCTACCGTGTTGGTCTGACTGATCCGGAGGAAGGAATGAAGATGGTCTCTTCCGTGAAGTTCCCCTTGTTGTCGGTCTTGTCCGGGATCCTCGTCTTTTTCCTGTGCGCTATTTCAGTGCATGCCCAAAGTCAGGTGGAGCAGGAGAGCACGGCTCCGGTGCTGGGTCCAAAACCGGCCTGGGAAGTTCTGGAAACGACACCCTCGAACGGCGAGCAATGTCTTGTGTGCGGCGGACCGGTTCCGGAGGAGATGAACTCGGTAGCGCTTCGGTACAAGGGGCGCCAGTTCTACGTGGGCGAGCCGCTGATGGAAGACTTCGAAGCGGATCCGGAGAAGTACCTCGCCAAGATCCAGCCCAGGAGCGCACTCTTTGATGAGAGTCAGATGACTCCAGAGCCTCTGGCCGACGGCTGGCTGTTCTTTGGTCTCTACGCATTGTTCGGACTTCTCTTTGGAGGCGCATCGGCTTACACAGCGGTTCACAAGGGACGGCATGCTGTTCGTTGGTTCTTCATCGGGCTTTCGAGTAACGTTGTGGGTTTTATTGCCGCGAAACTTTCGAGTGATCTTGCTCACGAAAGAGCTTCCATGGGAGTGCCCTCCGGTCTGCGCAAGGTTCCACTCACCCACCATCCGGTCGATTGCCCGGACTGTGGAAATCACAATCATCCATCAGCGAGGGAGTGTGGCGGCTGTGGCCGGGAGCTTTCGCCGGAGATGGAGGGTGAGGTGAGGCGGGTTTGAAGGCTTGGGGTAGATGAGTAAAGAAGAAGAAGACGACTCACCCCACTAAATCATCTCTCGCAAAAACCGCCCCGTATGCGACCTCTTCACCTTCGCGACCTTCTCCGGCGTTCCGGTCGCGATCACCTCGCCCCCCGAGTATCCGCCCTCGGGGCCAAGATCGATGATGTGATCCGCGGTCTTGATCACATCTAGATGGTGCTCGATCACCACCACGGAATGCCCCGAATCAACCAGCCGATTCAAACACTCCAGGAGTTTTGCGATATCCGCCAGGTGCAATCCCGTCGTGGGCTCATCCAGGATGTAGAGGATATGCGATCCTTTGCGAAGACGGGCCAGTTCCCCGGCAAGCTTCACCCTCTGAGCTTCGCCTCCGGAGAGAGTCGTCGATGATTGACCCAGGGTGATGTACCCGAGGCCAAGTTCGTCGAGCACTTTGATCTTGCTCCCGATCTTTGGCTGATTCTCAAAGAACCCCACGCCCTCTTCGATGGACATGTTGAGAACGTCGGAGATGTTCTTTCCCTGATAAGTGACCTCCAGGGTTTCCGGATTGAATCGGGCTCCCTTGCAAGCCTCACAAATTCCCTCCACGTCGGGCATGAAATAGAGCTGCGTGGTGATGACTCCCTCTCCTGAACATTCAGGACACCGACCGGTCTTGACGTTGAAGCTGAACCGACCCGGTTTGTAATCCCGCTTCTTCGCCTCCTCGGTACCGGCAAAGAGCGTGCGAATATCATCATAGAACCCGACGTAGGTGGCCGGATTCGATCTCGAGTTTCGCCCGATGGGAGATTGATCGATGCTGATCACCTTCTGAACAAACTCGACTCCAAGAAGCTCATCGTGATCCCCGGAGAGAACCCGACTGTCGAATAGCTGGTTGTACAGCTTCTTGTACAGGATCTCATTGATCAGCGTACTCTTTCCTGAACCAGAGGCGCCGGTAATGCAAACGAACCCATTGAGCGGAACATCAACATCAATGTTCTTGAGGTTGTTCTCTCGGGCTCCTCTTATGGTGAGTTTTTGTTTCGCCAGCTTGCGGCGCTCCTTTGGAACGGGGATGCTCTTCTTGCCGCTCAAATACTGGCCGGTAGGAGAGCTCTTTTCAGACAGAAGGTTCTTCAGGCCCCCGGTCGCCACCACCTCCCCGCCATGAACTCCCGGTCCAGGACCCATCTCCACGAGGTAGTCGGCGGCACGAATCGTCTCTTCATCGTGCTCGACGACGATCACCGTGTTTCCGAGATCTCGAAGCCGCCGCAGGGTGGCGATCATCTTGATGTTGTCTTTGGGATGCAGACCGATGCTGGGTTCATCGAGGACGTAGAGCATTCCCATGAGACCCGATCCGATCTGAGTCGAAAGTCGGATTCGTTGGGATTCGCCGCCAGAGAGGGTCCCGGATCGTCGGTTGAAGTTGAGGTAGTCAAGACCGATTCCCAGAAGCAAGGAAAGGCGGGACTTGATCTCGTTCAGGATCTGCTGGCCGGCAACCCGATGTCGCCCGGTTGGTTTGATCTTCGACAGGAATCCCATCAACTCGTCGAAGTTCACCTCGCCGATCTGAAAAAGGTTCTTTCCCTGAATTTCGAACCTGAGCCGGGATGCTTTCAAGCGGGAGCCGTTGCAGTCCGGGCAGGTCTTCTCAACCATGACCTTGGACAGCCATTGCTCCATTCCCGAGTTTGCAATTTGCTTTTGCCTGTACCACCGATAATGGCGCTCAATGCGGCGAGCAATGCCGCCAAAAGCGATGGGTTTTCCCACCATCCGCAGCCAGGCTCCCGCTGTCTTCGGGTTCTTCCGCGCCTTGGCGTCCGGCGGAAGCTCGAGGATGAACTTCTCGCCGTCCGTCCCATGGAGAAGGATGTTCTGGATCTTTTTTGGGAGGTCCTGATACGGAGTGTCCAGGCTGAAATTGTAGTGCTTACTCAGACTGAAAAAGTTTCGACCGTCCCAGTTGTCCGGTTTGTAGCTCGATGCATCCTTCACAAAACACCCCTCCTTGATGCTTCGAGTCCTGTCGGGAACAAGAAGATCAGGATGGACATGCATGGTTGTACCAAGGCCAAGGCAAGTTCGGCAGGCACTTCCCGCCTCGTTGAACATGAAAAAGTCAGGGCCCAAATCCCCCGCGACGAGGTGATGCTTGGGGCACCCAAAGCCCTGGTAGAACTTGTCGATCTCTTTTCGAGAAAGGGCCGCCTGCCCCGTCTTCTTTCCCTTTTTCTTCTCCGGGATGATCTCGATCCTGAGGTAAGGATCCCCGAGTCGAAGAGCGTTCTGTATGCTCGCCGCGATCTCTTTTTCCATGTCCGCCCGGACATGGACCCGATCGATGACGACTTCCATGGGATGGGAAACACTCTCATCCATCTCGGAGACCTCGGAGAGATCGACCGGTTTATTCTTGATGATCAGATTGCGGTATCCCTTTTTCCTGATTTCGGTGAAGAGGAAGTCAAAGTCTTCGCCGTAGACCTTGAATACCGGTGCACGAAGCTCGACGACCGTGCCTTCCGGGAGGGAAAGAATGCTGGTCAGGATCTGGTTCCCGGAGCGAATCGGGATCTCTTCGGGACAGTAAGGGCAGGATGCCTTGGAGATCGTGGCAAAAAGGAGATTCAAGTAGCTCGCTACATCGGTAAGGGTTCCCACCGTAGAGCGAGGGTTTCTGGCTACCGTCTTCTGCTCGATGGAAATCACTGGCGATAGGCCGAACATGAAGTCCACATCGGGCTTTGCCACCTGAGCGATGAAACGTTTGGCGTAGCTGGAAAGGGACTCCATGTACCGTCTTTGGCCCTCGGCATAAATCGTGTCGAAGGCAAGGGAAGATTTTCCTGATCCCGAAAGTCCGGTCACCACGATGAGTTTGTCCCGAGGGATCTCGACCGAGATATTCTTCAGGTTGTGAACCCGGGCCCCTTGAACAAGAAGCGTGCTTCTTCGGTCGCCGGAGGAAGGGGAAGTAGGCTTTTTACTTCCGGTCTTCTTGGTCGTCTTCTTTGAAGCAGCCATGGGTGTGACTAGTCCTTGGTGTAGTAAAAGGCAAGCTCTTCGAACTCGACGAGGCTGCGAGGAGTGAGGCGCACCGGAGAAGAGACCTTGGTGATCACTTCTTTGTCGGCAAGCCATTCGCAAGCAGTGACTCCGCCCTGGACATTCATGTGTCCTTCGAACCAATGCTGGATTTCGGTTGCCGACCGTGGGCTGGCCGCCGAAGCCAGGTAATCGAGCACGGGCTGAAAGAGAAGAGGAATCTTCTCTTCGAGATAGGAATCAATCAGATCAAGAGCAGCCCCGACCCGCTTGAGGGTCTTTTTTCCCTGGATCAGCTCGGTGTAGATGACTTCAAAGAAGTCTGGATTGAGGAGCAAAGCCTGTTGAATGACCTCCCGGGTGGCGATCTCCCGATGAAGGCAGGCTTCGATCCGAGCAAGACCGTCATAGGTATACGTGATCCACAAGAAACCGTAGAGAGGGTCTTTCTTGATCTTGCAGAATTTCTCCGCCTTGCAAAGGGAGGGAAGAAGGTTGGCGCCGGCCAGGAAAAGCTGTTCCTTTCGATCGCGTTCCCCGAGTTCGTGCGCTTTCTCATAAAGCTCCCGGATGGTCTCATCCCGGGTGAAAAGGAGCTTTGATTTGGCAAACGAGGATTGAATGAAGGAGCCCTGGAGGGAGCCTTCGATCATCTTTCGAAACCCGCTACGGGGTTGAACCGTCGCGTGAATGTTGACTCCCTCTTCGTGGAGAGCAAAGGCGCGAAAGCACCCCTCTTTGACTCCGGAGGCCTTGATCTCGGTGGTGATGAGCATCAGGTCGATGTCAGATTTTTCCCAGACGGTGTCGTAGGAAAGACTACCGAAGAGGATCGCGGCAAGGATGTTTTTGTCCTCTTTGACCTTCGCGACGACGATCTCAGTGGCTCGTTCGAATCGCTTCTGCACCATGGAGCACACCGCTACTCTTGCTCGCCAGGAGACGGTGAAAGCTCGTCCTTTTCCTGCCGATCAAGGAGATCGCTCGCCTCCTCACGCAGCTTATTCTCAAGAGAGATCGGTGCGTCCAGCACGAGATAGGGGTCGTTGTCCTCGTGGTACATTGTCCACGGAGGAAGGGTGTCTTCGTTTGGGTTGCCGTTGCGGGCAAAAGTAGTCCAGTAGCTGATCATCTGGCGAGAGAGGGTTTCGTCTTTTTCATCATATCCCCGCTCTTTTGGCAAACGCCCGAAGAGATAGGCGAGTTCAGCCCCATGGAAGGCTCCCATGCCCATCTGTTTGCCGAAGGCGGAGACCCGCCGGAAAAGATATCGATAGACGTGGGGAGTCTTGGCCCGGCACTGTCTTGCGATCCGCCGTGCGGAAGAAAAATAGAGATCGTTGGCGTAGTGAACCCGCGCTTCTTTGATCTGAGAAACATCCGACACAGGATAAACAGTCAGGGCCTGAGAGAAAAAGGAACCGAAGTCCTTCCTGAATTGCTCCTGATACTCTTCCTTGGTTGAAGCCGATGCGCCTCTCGCAAACATGGCGCCGTCATCTTGGGTTGCCCCCACCATGACCGGCATTCTCGTCGCTTGACCTCTTTGGAAGAGAAGCGCTGGTGAGGCGGGCAGTACGACTCCGTCAACGGTGAGGTCGTAGCGTCCGTTGGCCTCTTTCTTGGCTTCGTTCCAGGCCGTGAGGATCTCATTGACCGAAGCGGATCGAAGTTGATCCAGGGAGCTTTTCTCCGAGGCTCCCAGCTTCGTGGCAACGAGAATGCCGAAGTCTTCACTACTCATCTGCCCTCTGGATTCTTCCGTACGATGGGGGATGCCGGAGGCAGCACCGCCACTCTGGATGATTGCCTTGTCAAAGAGGCCTCGAGCGGCGGGGGAGACCATGAGAGCGCAAACCGCGGATCCACCGGCGGACTGGCCGAAAACGGTGACGTTCCTCGGATCGCCTCCGAACCTTTCGATGTTGGCCTGAACCCACTGAAGGGCCAACACCAGGTCGAGAAGTGCGTAGTTTCCTGATGTTGCCCGTGCTCCCTCGGAGGAAAGCTCCGGGTGAGCGAGGAAGCCAAAGGGGCCGAGCCGGTAGTTCGGGGCGACCACGATGACTCCTTTTCTTGAGAGAGCCGTCCCGTCGTAGCTGTCTGTCATGGCGGTTCCGCTGGTGAAGCCTCCGCCGTGAATCCAGAACATGACGGGCAAGTCCGGGTCTTCGGGTGTTTCGGGAGCGTAGACATTGAGATAGAGGCAGTCTTCGCTCCTTGGCCCGATCCGCTGATAGGACCGGGGTTCGGGCTGGGCTGCTGCGTCCGAGAATTCTCGGCAAGGTCGTTGTTCGGTCCAGGCTTTGGGAGGAACCGGGTCACGAAATCGAAGGTCTCCCAGAGGGGGGGCGGCGTAAGGAATCCCTTTCCAGTGACGGACTCCATCCGGGGTCACGTCGCCCAGGATGGGACCGGATTCGGTCTGGATGCGGGTGGTGTCTTCCGTTTCCACGGCTGGAGCACCCGAGGCTCCCAGGAGAAAGACAAGTCCTGCGAGGGCAAAAACACGGGATTGAGACATTGAAGCTCTCCGCTGGGTGGCAATTGTTTCCCCCGAATCATAGCAAACAGTTGATCGGGCGAAGATGGGTGTTTTGCCCGCAGATACGACGGAAAACAACTCGCGCCCGGGCCGTGGTACGGGCCCTTGCCTGGCATCGAGGGCGGGAGCCATGGGAGGATGGGTTTCGGGCAGGTGGAACTTGTGTATCATGTTGCCGCCGTGGGGTGGGCGGTCCTATCCGGCCTTTCCCGAATCGAGAAGAATCATAAGGATGAAGACATGCTGAAAAAAAAGCTGAGCGGGAAAGCAATGAGTTGGCTCCTGGGAGTCCAGATTGCCGGGTTGGCATTGGCTGGTTGTGGGGGCGGAGATAGCGGGAGCGGTACCGGCAA
The DNA here is from genome assembly GCA_029260825.1 of Planctomycetota bacterium. Taxonomy (GTDB): domain Bacteria; phylum Planctomycetota; class JACOTG01; order JACOTG01; family JAJDCM01; genus JAJDCM01. Next base: position 23,292 of record JAJDCM010000075.1, read on the forward strand.
GCGAGAATTCGTGACCATCGGATCGGCTCCGGTCGGGGGAGCATTCTACGCCGTCGGTGGTGCGATCAGCGATGTGCTCAACGATGCATCTGAAACCTACAACTGGAAGGCCAATAACGAGTCGACCGGTGGCTCCATGGAGAACATCCGTAGCATCACGACAGGTGATCTCCAGTTCGCCATGTCGAACTCCTCCATTACCTATTTCGCCTCTCGAGGAGAAGAAGGATGGGATAAAGCCTACCCGGTGAGGTCGGTCATGACACTCTTTCCCAACGTCGCCATGTTCGTCACCCGCAAGGACTCGGGCATCACGAAGGTTTCGGACCTCAAGGGAAAGAGAGTTGCCGTCGGTCCAGAGGGTGCCGGGTTCGAATACTTCATCCGACCTCTTCTCAAGGGACATGGGGTCTCTTATGAAGATTTCACCGATGTCTACGCCGGGCAGCAGCAATGTGTGGATCAGCTAGGAGACGGATCCCTCGACGCTGCTTTTCTTGGGGGCGGCGTTCCCACCGCTTCGATCGTCAGCGCTTCGGCGACCATGGATATTCTTCTTGTTCCCTACGGTGCAAAAGAGAAAACGAACCTCATCGAGACCTACCCGTTCTTCCATCCGGCGACGATCAAGGCGGAGACGTATAAGGGACAGGATGAGGTCTACGAGGGAATGAACGTGGGTTCGGCTCATGTCATCGTTGCCGAAAACGCGGACGAGGATCTTGTGTACAACTTCACCAAGGTTGTCTACGAGAGTCGAAAGAAGATCGCCGAGAAGCACAAGGCGGGTCGTGCCATCAACGAAAAGAACGTGATCAAGAACACAGGTGTCGACTTTCATCCCGGTGCTGTTCGATACTACAAGGAAATCGGCATCTGGCCGGAAGGAGAGGGGCAATAATCGCCGCTTCGATCCCGGGCAGATTCTCCCGTCTGGCAATCGCTGCCTTTTCCATCGGGCTGTCGGTGTATTGCGTGGCGGAAGTCAACCTGACCCTGCTGACTCCCCTGGCTCGGCTGGCTGTGTTCGCTCTTTTTGGTCTGGTTCTGTGCTTTGCGATTCATCCTCTTGCCAGACGCTGGAAGGATGTGCGGGCGCTCCGGTTTGTTGATTGTGGCCTGGCGATTCTCGCCGCGAGTTGCTGCATCTACATTCTTGTCCAGGGGAAGACTCTTGGCCAGCGCGCCGGTGCCTACACCACTCTCGATATTCTTGTCGGAGTCGTGGGCATCGTCCTGGTGCTGGAGGCGACGCGGCGCTCCATCGGAATCGCCCTCCCTTTGATTGCCTTGGTTTTTCTCGCATACGCCATGGGAGGAGCTACTCTTCCCGATTGGCTGTTTCCTCATCGCGGTTATGCGGTTGACCGGATCGTGGCTCAGACTTTCCTTCGAAGTGAAGGAGTGTTCAGTACCGCCATGCGGGTCATGTTCACCTACGTCTATCTCTTCGTGATCTTCGGCGCTTTTCTGGAGGCGACCGGAGCGACCCAGTTCATCATCGATGTGGCGGGAAGGGTCTTTGGAAAGAGCCCGGGTGGGCCGGCGAAGATTGCGGTGTTGAGCAGTGGTCTCCTCGGATCTTTGTCGGGAAGTGCGGTTGCGAACACGGTTACATCCGGCACCTTTACCATTCCCATGATGAGAAGCTCCGGATTTGAACCCGAGGTCGCGGGCGGCATCGAAGCCTCTGCATCGAGCGGAGGCGCACTCGTTCCTCCCGTGATGGGTGCCGGAGCCTATATGATGCTGGAGATCATTGATCCACCAGTAACCTACGTCGAGGTCATCAAGGCCGCCTTGATCCCCGCGATTCTCTATTACTTCTCCATCTTTCTGATCGTTCATTTTTATGCACGAAAGGTCGGGTCGAAGGCTGGCAGCGTCAACGTGTCGGGTCGGTCCATCGTCCAGGTGGAAGGGTTGATCTTTCTCGGGTCACTGGCTTCCCTCATGACGTTCCTGTTCCTTGGTTTCTCTCCCTATCGTTCCGTGACATATGCTCTGGGGGCGTTGATCGTTCTCAGTTCTCTCCATCCCCGGACCCGGCTGACTCCTCTCAAGCTGTATACGGCTCTATTGAAATCGGCCCGAAACGGCATCTCCCTCATTGCTGCAAGCGCCTGCGTGGGGATCGTGATCGGCGTGGTCACCTTGACTGGCGTTGGAACTGCTTTTCCCAACGCGATCCTTCCTCTTGCGGAGGAGAGTCTGTTTCTTGCCCTGGTCGCAATCATGGGCTGTTCGATTGTCCTTGGAATGGGGCTCCCGTCCGCGGTTTGCTATCTCCTCATGGCAACCTTGATCGGACCGGTGTTGAATCGGCTTGGAGTTCCTCCCCTGGCCGCCCATCTCTTCATCTTCTACTTCGGGCTCATGTCCATGGTGACCCCTCCGGTTGCTCTTGCGGCGTACGCTGCCTCCTCGATTGCCGGTTCGGACATCATGAAGACAGGCCTTGCCGCCTTTCGCTTTTCTCTGGTCGGATTTACCTTGCCCTTCATGTTCGTGTACCGGCCCGAGCTTCTTTTGATTCCTCCCGAGGGAGGGGAACTGGCCATGATGACGGTTGCCACGGCGGTGTTGTCGGCGGCGCTTGGCATTCTTTCGTTTGCGGCCTCCGTTGCCGGGTACTTGTTTACTCCTCTTGGCGCTGGGTTCCGACTGGCTCTTCTGGTCGCTGCGGGGCTCATGCTGTTTCCCGGGGAATCTGTAACCCCCAGCCTTGGTCTTGGTTGGTTTGATCTTCTCGGCATGGGATTTTTCGCTGCTCTCATCTTCTGGAACCGGAAAGGGAAGATGGCGGCAAGCTCATGAACCCGGACCTCATCGTCTCCAGTCGACGCGCGATGCTTCCTGAAGGGGAGGCTCCGGCTTCGATTGTGGTCTCTTCTTCGACAGGAACCATCGAGGCTGTTCTGGGCTACGATCCCACTCTTTCTGCGGAACGACACGTCGATGTCCGGGATCGAATCCTGATGCCGGGGATCATTGACGTTCACGTCCATGTCAATGATCCGGGAAGAGAGGAGTGGGAAGGCTTCTCCTCGGCGACCCGGGCCGCGGCGGCAGGAGGAATCACGACAGTCGTTGACATGCCGCTCAACTCTTCTCCCGTCACGATCTCGAAGAATGCACTTGAAGAAAAGGTGAAGAAGGCCAGGGGACGGTGCGTCGTTGATCATGGTTTCTGGGGTGGCGTAGTTCCGGGGAATGCGGGGGAATTGAGGGATTTATGGGACGCTGGAGTTCTCGGTTTCAAATGCTTCCTGTGCCCTTCCGGTCTACCGGAGTTTGGGCCTGTTTCCTGCGATGATCTGAGGGCGGCGATGACCGTCCTTCAGGAACTCGATGCGGTGCTGCTTGTCCATGCCGAGTCTCCCAAGGATCTCCGTGAACTTCAAGATTTGCCGGAAGGCGCGGATCCGACAAGTTATCAAACCTATCTCGCTTCCCGTCCGGTAGAAGCGGAGCTTCGCGCGATTCGTGACGTCATTGATCTTTCCCGGGCCACCGGGTGCCGGGTTCATATCGTTCATCTCTCAAGTGGTGAGGGAATTGGCTTGATCGAACAGGCGCGAAGGGAAGGAATCCGGATCACCGTGGAGACCTGTCCCCATTATCTTTTCTTGACCGCAGAAGAGATCAAGGATGGGGCCACGCAAATGAAATGCGCCCCTCCGATCCGGGAGCTCATTCATCGAGAAATGCTCTGGAAGGCCATTGCCGGAAAAGACATCGATCTCCTCGCAACGGACCATTCTCCTTGTCTCCCCGGGCTCAAGCTTCTTTCGGAAGGAGATTTCTTCAAGGCGTGGGGAGGCATCGCCTCGATCCAGCTTTTCTTGCCCCTTGTTCACACCGAAGCACAAAGTCGAGGGATTCCGACCTGGGATCTACAAAGGCTGTTGACCCGTGCTCCTTCCAAGCTTGCCGGCCTCGAAGCAAGGAAAGGGCTCCTGGCGCCGGGAAAAGACGCGGACTTCGTTGTCTGGGATCCGGATTCGACTTTTGTTGTTCGTGGTGAGGAGCTGGAGCATCGTCATCCTTTGACTCCCTATGAAGGGAGAACTTTGTCCGGGAGAGTGTTGCAGACTTGGCTTCGGGGCAAGAGGGTTTACGATGACGGGTCTTTTGTTTCGTTCGACAGAGGGAACTGGCTGAGGAGGGAGGCATCATGGAAGTCGTAAGCTCCCTGATTGATCTTGTGTCCGAGCGGCTGGGGGGACAGGCGTTGCTTGCTAGCGACGAATTTTTTGCTCCGAAGGAGAACCTGTTGAAGCCGGGACGCGGTGTCTTCATCGAAGGAAAATATACCGAGCAGGGAAAGTGGATGGATGGGTGGGAATCCCGTCGCAAGCGGGGCCCGGGATATGACTGGTGTATCCTGCGCCTTGGCCTTCGCGGCAACATCCATGTCGTCGTGGTCGATACGAATCATTTTCGGGGGAATCACCCCGAGTCGTTTTCCCTGGAGGGCCTGGAGGCCGATCCTTCACTTTCCGCAGATACCCTTGCCATGAAGGAGGGGTGGACCGAGATCGTCGGCAAGACAAAGCTTCAAGGACATACCGAAAACTCGTTCGAGGTGGCAAGTAGGAAGCGCTACACGCACGTGCGTCTGAATATCTTCCCCGATGGGGGGGTTGCTCGCCTTCGCCTGATGGGAGTGGTTGAACCGGATTTTGGATTGATTCAGGAGACTTCGGGTCTGGTCGATCTTGCCAGCGTGAAATCAGGGGCAAGGCCGCTAGCCTGTAGTGATCAGTTCTTCAGCCAGCCCTGGAATCTCCTCATTCCTGAAAGGGCAGTACATATGGGAGATGGCTGGGAGACACGCCGGCGACGGGGGCCGGGCCATGACTGGCTCGAGCTGTCGCTTCGGAGGCCGGGAATCATCGAAAAGATCGAAGTGGATACCAATCATTTCAAGGGAAACTACCCGGATCGTTGCCGGCTGGAGGGATGCCTGGTCTCGGGGGGGGCTGACGCAACACCTCTTCCTGCGGATGCTCCCTGGAAGGAGATTCTCCCCGAAGTATCGCTCGAAGGGCATCGCCAGAACTACTTTCAAAAAGAGCTGATTGCTCCGACCGCCGTAAACCGGGTACGCTTTCATATCTACCCGGATGGCGGAGTGAGCCGTCTTCGTTTGTGGGGTCATTT
>JAJDCM010000076.1 GCA_029260825.1 Planctomycetota bacterium
GCCAGCGGCGACAACATCACGGTCGAGCTGGCTTTTCAGTACAACACGGGCTACAGCGAGACCCTGTTCTCTTTTGTCAACAACATCAATACCGTCGAGGGTGGAACTCACCTATCGGGCTTCAAGTCGGCTCTCACCCGAACGTTTAATTCGTATGCAAAGAAGTTGGACATCGTCAAAGGTGGCCAATTTCCGTCAGGAGATGATTTTCGAGAGGGACTGACTGCAGTCATCAGCGTGAAGGTTCCCGACCCCCAGTTCGAAGGGCAAACCAAGACAAAGCTTGGTAACCGGGAAGTCCAGGGTACCGTCGAGACGATCGTCAATGACGGACTTGGTATTTATCTTGAAGAGAATCCAGGGGCCGCCAAGGCGATCTTGCAAAAGGCCATTCTTGCCTCCCAGGCTCGAGAAGCGGCAAGAAAGGCCCGGGAGCTGGTCAAGCGTAAGGGTGCCCTGGCGAGCGGGATGCTTCCGGGGAAACTTGCGGATTGTCAGAGTCGCGATCGACAGTCCACCGAACTCTACCTGGTTGAAGGTGATTCGGCCGGTGGCTCGGCAAAACAGGGTCGTGACCGGGTGTTCCAGGCCGTGCTACCTCTCAAGGGAAAGATTCTCAACGTCGAGAAGGCGCGAATCGACAAGATGCTGAATCACGAAGAAATTCGGATCATCATCACCGCTCTTGGAACGGGTATCGGGGTGGATGATTTCGATATCGAAAAGACTCGATACGGAAAAATCATCATCATGACAGATGCGGATGTGGACGGTTCCCATATCCGAACTCTTCTCCTCACGTTCTTCTTCCGTCACATGCCGGTACTGGTCGAGAAGGGCTTCCTGTACGTGGCTCAACCGCCGCTCTTTCGGGTCACTCGAAAAAAGAAGGCGCAGTACATCCACAGCGATCGTGAAATGAACGAGGCTTTGATGAAGCTGGGGCTGGATGGAACGGAGCTTCGAGTCAATCGGGCTCCGGGAGGCGAGGCTGCTTCGGCTTCCGACGATGCCGACACGTTCCTGGTCACCACGGAAAAGCTTGGCCAGGTTCTTGGTCTCATCAGTGACCTGGAAGATCTGGGAAAGCAGATTCGTCGAAAAGGAGTCAGTCTCGAGGAGTACCTTCAGGGGGGAAGTAAAGAGACGGGAGATCTACCCGTTCGGCTTGCAATCGAGAGATCGCAAGGAGACGAAGGCCCCAAAGAGATCCGTCATTTCTTCTCGGATCACGCAGGCTTCAGCAAATACCTCGAAGAGAAGGTAGAGGCAAAGGGCGACGAGTTGGTTCTCTATCAAGATGGAGACGATCCGGCCGTGAAGCTCAAGTCCGACCTGGAAGTGGTTGAGTTCCACGAGGGCCATGATGTTCTTCAAGTGCTGAAGCAACTTGAAACCTGGGGCTTTGAGCGGGGCGATATCTTCATCCAGCCCACGTCGCTCGAGGAAGAGGGGATGTTTACCCTGGTATCCGAGGGGGACGAAACCACGGCCCACAATCTCAAGGGTGTGTTGGATGGTGTCCGCAAGATTGGACAAAAGGGACTCGACATCCAGAGGTTCAAGGGTCTTGGCGAGATGAACAGCGATCAGCTCTGGGACACAACGATGGACCCTGGCAACCGGATCTTGAAGAAAGTTCGTCTGGAAGACGCGGTCAAGGCGGATCGGATGTTCACCGTTTTGATGGGTGAGAATGTCGAACCGCGCCGAGCGTTCATCGAGAAGCACGCTCTCGAAGTCCGCTATCTCGACGTCTGATGTCCTGCGGTTGCCTTGGGATCCAAATGATTCACGGATCGATTGATCCTCAAGTTCCGTGGCTCGACCTCCGATAGAGTCGACTGGAGCATAGGGGTGGATCGTGTGGAGAACGTGAATCCGCCAAGGCCACCCTGGGCAACCCCGAATCTTTGCACCCCGAGGACAGAGCGCATGCAGTATCTCGATAAGATCGTGAAGAAGATGCTAGGTGACATCCTGGTACAGGAAGGGCTTATCGAGCAGGCTCAACTCGACGACTCATTGACCGAGCAATCCCGCACGGGAAAGCTTCTGGGAGAAATTCTGGTCGAGTCGGATCTGGTGACGGAGTGGGATATTGCCAAAGTCATTTCAAAGCAGTACCAGATCCCCTTTATCCTTGCCTCATCCTACGATATTGCACCGGACGTCAGCAGCCTCTTCGAACCCCAGTTCTTGATGAAGCATCAGTTCATTCCCCTCGATCGCTTCGGCGATACGGTGACCATTGCCGTCGGGTCGATCTTGAGCATGGAGATTGTGGACGCCGTGCGTCAGGCGACAGGCAGCGATCCGTTTGTCTACGTCGGACTCGCCTCGGATGTCCGCAATACACTCCTGAAGACCTATCAGGAACCCAGCGATGCTTCGGGACAGGGAGGGACGGATCTCAGCAATTTCGGGATTCCCGGCCTCTCGTCGCTTCCAAACACACTCGCCGAAGAGGGAAGCTAGACACCACTAGTCCATCAGGTCGCACGCGATTCCGGGGATAGCGACGACGGATTGACCGGTTCCGATTAGCTTTGTTCGACGTTGGTCTTGGATCCGGTAGCTTGTGAAGTTTCCACTTCCGTTGATTTCGAAGATGATCCCTCGATAGCAGAGGCTTTTTGAGCGCTCTGATTGACCGATGGATCGAGATCTTCTTCGATCCCACTCATTCCTCTTTTGAACTCAACGATCCCCTTGCCCAGAGAACGGGCGACCTCGGGAAGACGGCGGCCAAAGAGAAGAAGTGCGATCACCATGATGATCAGCAGTTCCGGCATGCCAAGTGATCCGATGAGTGCAAGATCCATGAGCTTAAGTCCTTAGTAATGCATCCACGCCTCTGACCGAATCTACTGGACTCTTTGTCAGAAGCGACCGGGAACGATTTCAGCGCGAAGCCAGTGAAAATCGCAGGCTAGCGGCTAAAAGCCAGATTCCGGGCTAAATCCAGTATAACCCTCCCCCAGAAGGTTGCAAGGGACCTCCCGAAGCCCCCAGCTACCCGATCCGGGATCCCTTCATTTAATTGAGCTCGAAGAGGTCCTGCCCGGGCTGTGTGCCAATCCGGTCTCGCTTGGCAGCTCTCGACTGAAAGAGTGCTCTTGGCTGGACCGACAGGGTAAACCGGGTGTCGTTTTCGCCCTCATCGACGGAAACTCCCATTTCAATGATCCACTCGTGGGCGTTTCTCTGGAGGATGATTTCGGTCTCTTCAGCTTTGTTTATCCGAAAATCGTATCGGGAAAGGAGCAGGGCCGACCATTTCTTGCCCAAGCTGGTTTGTAAGCCCGCGGTCCCCAGAGATTTTTGTCCCTTGAAGCCCCGATAGCCAACGGCAGCTCGGACGGTCTTGCTGATCTGAGTCGTGACCTGAGCATTGGTGACCGGGAAGGTGTCCTCGTAGAAATCGTACTCGGCGTCGCCCCGGACGGTGATCCGATTCGTGAGTCGCATGACGAGGTCCATATCCAGGTTCCCCCAGGCTCGGGTCACGAAGTCGCCCGGCTGATCGGGGTCAGGGAAGATGTTGTCCCGGTCTTGTTTCGGGAAGAAGTCCACGTTCATGTTGAAGTTAATGAGATCGGTGACTCGACTACCGCGCCTTGTTTGAAGACGGTTTCGAAGCTCGAACCGAATCGTCTCTCTTTTTTCCACTCGATCGACGGTGTCGAACTGGATGAGCTCATTAGGGTCGACGTTGTTTTCAAACGTGTTGCTATAGGTGATTCGGGGTGTCACCACATGGCGAAGTCCGCGGATCTTGAGGGGTCTGATCTTCGTGTCAAATACCCGGGAAAGCTTGGTTGAAAGCGCGATTCCTCCGGTTGCGGAAAAACGGCTCTGCGAGTCGGTTTCTCGAGCGGTTTCTTCAAACGCGCTGTATCGAACCTGTTGAAATGGGGTCGCCTTCACCGGACCGAGCGGAATGGGGAGATCGAACCGGTGAATGGTATCTCCCCGGAGGATTCGGTCGTCCTGGTAGTTGGGCAATTCCTGGTCTGGAATGTCCTCATCGAAACGAATCCGTACATTGGAAAGTTCGGTTCTTTGTGAGTAGTAGACATTTGTGCCGAAGACAGGTTCTTTCAGCACCGGTTCGAAGATCAGGTCGTAGGTCGCTCGGGGAAGATATTCGGTCTGGGTTTGAAAGTCGTTCAGCCGGAAACGCCCGGTCAAGGTGAACATGTGGTGGTCGCCTGTGCGCTTGACGTACGCGACCGTCTCCGGGGCTTTTTCTTCTTTGAACTCTTTTTCGAAGAACTCACTCTGAAAATTCCGATCGGAAAACCAGTTGCCCTCGAGGTCAATTTGAAAACCGTCCGGCAAGAAGTGTCGATGTCGATAGCGAATCCTCGACCGTTCTTCTCGCTGTACCGGGATGCCGCCCTTGTCTTCCCTTCCCTCGTCATGAATGCGGTAGGTCAGTAGCTCGCCAAAGTAGTCCGGTTTCTGATACTCGATGTCGAGGCCGGAACCGAATCCTCGATCCTCCGAGAGATCGAGATGGAGGGTCCACTCGCCGAACTTCTCCTTGTCTTTGCCAAGAAGGATGTCGTCTCCCCATTCGGTGAGGCCGAAGAATCCGAATCGGGATGTTTTCCCGACACGAGCCGACTTGAAATAGAAGTTGGACCCGGAGCCTGCCGTCCCCGCAAGGTAGGGGAGATAAAAGAAGGGGATTCCCTGAAAAGACGCATGAGCGTGCTTTCCTGAAAACGTCATGGATTTCCCGTCGTTGCTCTTTTGAACATCGATCTCGCTCATGTGCAGATGCCAGTGAGGGCGGCCGTAGGCACAGTTGGAAAGGGAGGTGTCGGAGGCCCGGAATTTCCCTTCGGCATATTGATGAATCTCATCGGCACGAACCACGATTGGAATGGTCTGTTTCCGAGCTTCGACATAACTGTTCAGATAGCCGTCGAGAATGAGGCCCTCGTCCGTGCGCAGGTCGAAAAAGACCCGATCGGCCCGGATGATCTCGCTTCCGCTCCGGTATTCCACACCTCCTTCGGCGTAGAGCTGAGTGACGAGACTTGAGACCTCATCTTTCCCGGTTTTGGATGGGTCCTCCTCCTGATCGTCAATCGAGAGGAGTCCGTCGTCCGTCTTTTCCTCGGCTTTGCTGTTCGGTATCCCTTTTTCGCGTACGCTGGAGAGCTTTTCGGGATCGATCCAGAAGACCACATTCTCGGCACGGAGTCGAAATGTCCTT
>JAJDCM010000077.1 GCA_029260825.1 Planctomycetota bacterium
TCGAGACAGCAATCGATGTAAGTGTTGTGGTCGAACAAGGAGTCTCAACGCTCACCACATTCATTTCCGGGGAAGGGGAGGAAGAACCACTCTGTCAAATCTCATTTCCCTCTGCGCAACTTGCCACAGCCATGTCCATGATGGCTTCCTCACCGTCAAAGGAGATGCTAGCAACTCCGTCTTTCTCAATCTTCGAGGCCAGAGAATCCAACCCGACTGCGAAACCACATCAACGCAGATCGGTTCAACATGTTCATCAAGAGAGACAATCACCTGAAAGCCTTGCGAGCCCCCAAATCATGCTCAGAGCTGGAGGGAGAGGGAGCAGACAGTCTTCTGCCCAGCCTCCCTTTGGGCTTTCTCATGGGCGTTTCTGCCCACACGAAAGTCGGAAGCCCCAAGAAAAAGGCGCCTTCCCTCATGACGAGGAAAAGCGCCTTTTCAAATCAATCAACCCGTCAAATTGCTCTTTACCGGGTGCTCTTTACTGGGAGATGGCCTTTCCATCAAGAGCGATCATCTCACCATTTTCGGTAGCGAGATAGAGAACACCGTCTCCGGTGGGATTGGTCACACAGAATTTGTATCCCGAAGCATCATGGCTTTCGAGAACCTCTCCCGTCTGAGCGTTGAGGGTGTGGATCAGGTCGCCACCATTTCCGAGCAGGACAACCTGGGACTCATCCCGGGTCAAGAATCGCTCGCAATCAGCGTTCTTCCACTTCACATCACCCATCTCGGTCCCAAGAGCAATCAGGCCCTTCTTCGTGGGAAGAAAAACCATGTCGCCACAGACAACCGGACGGGCCGTTAAAGACATTCCCGAAGGATAGGCCCAGACCTTCTGTCCAGTGATCGGATTGAAGGCGTAAAGGTTTGTATCTCTGGAAGCAACCAGGACCAGTTCGTTCCCGATCGCGACAAGATCTGTTGTGTTTCGATCAAGGGTCGATGACGTCCAGATGGCGTCACCCGGCTGTGCGTCATGAGCCAAGGCTTCCATTCCAACAACCTCACCACCCTCGGATGCTGCAACCAAGGTCTGGCGAGGAGCCATTCCAACAACCGCGGCACGACCAAGAACAGGACCATTGAACACATAGCGCCATCCCGTGTCACCGGAGTGAGGATCCAGGGCATGAATTCGATCCCCTTGCCAGGATGGAATGTAGATCGCAGCTTCGCTCGACGAAGGTGGACCGCAAGGACTGAACGGCAGTCTCTTCTTGACCTTCCGCTCGCCATGGGCACGAGAAACAACAATGAGATCGTTGTCGGAAACGAATGCAACGCTCGTTGAATTCACGGCCGGCCGCCAGTCCGGGGCCTGCCCCAGCTCATGGGCCCAAAGATGGGATCCAGCCCCATCAATTGCGTAGGCGGAATTCGACTCGGTGACGACGAACAACGTTCCATCCATCATGAAAAGGTCGGCAACCGCTTCGCCACCACTTGCCGCTCTCTGCCAGAGCACATGATGCAACGGAAGATCAGCAGCGTAATCGCCCTCGATGGAAGCGCCATGGCTCATTGATTCTTCATGAGACGAGTCCCCTGAAGTCGTCGAGGCGCAACCAAGGCCCATCGAGAGACCAACCGAAAGAAAGAACAGCAGCATCATCGAGGCCATGTGACCGCCCGTGCGGATCGACATAATGTATCTCCTCCCTTTCATAGGGAACGCGTCCAAATGCGCGGAATCCCACTCTCGACGCGCCCGACACCCCCCGGGCCCATCGCATTTCTTTTCCCAATGGTCATTATTTTGCCCGCACACTTTCGAGCAAAGCGGACATCTTAAGGAGGTCCCGAGAGGAGTCAAGTGCTTATCGACCGAACCTTTGCGAGACCAAGGACCTCGACAAAAAAGTACCCCGAATCCGGCCCGTAAAGCCCAGAAAAAGAAATTGACGCCTCGCTCCTTCCTTTGCTACGATAGGCCTGACCGTTAAGTCTAGCATGGGAAAAGAATTATGCTCAAGGGGTCGCCCCGGGAACGGCCCATCCTCGAGCACAATCTGCTCCAGCTCCGGGAGCAGATTCAACGAGCTGCGACGAGGAGCCGCCGGTCCGCCGATGAGGTCACTCTTGTCGCGGTCACAAAAGCGGTTTCTCCGGAGACGGCAGCCAATCTATGCCAACTCGGAATCGTGGACATGGGAGAAAACCGGCTGCAAATCGCCGAGCAAAAGATCGACGCCCTCGGCCCCCAAATCCGATGGCATCTCATCGGTCACCTCCAGAGGAACAAAGTAAAGAAGGCACTTTTGCTTTTCAATCTCATCCATTCCGTCGATTCTGTGCGCCTGGCCCGAGAAATCAACCGGGAGGCCAAGAACCGCGGTTTGACCGCCCAGATCCTCCTGCAAGTCAACGTCAGCAATGAAGACTCGAAGTTTGGCTTTTCCAGCTCGGAGCTTGAAGAGAACCTATCTGAGCTGGGAAAACTCGACAATCTGGCAATCGAGGGCCTGATGACCATGGCCCCCTACTCTTCAGATCCAGAGGAAAGTCGGCCCTGGTTTCGGGGTCTCTGCGATCTTCGGACCAAGGTTCAAGAGCAAACATCCTGGCCCCTTCCCCACCTGTCCATGGGAATGAGCCGAGACTATGTTGTCGCCATCGAAGAAGGAGCTACGATGATCCGGGTGGGAACTGCCCTCTATGAGGGAATTTGAAGACTTGGAAGGAGACATTCGAGCCCATGTCTCCCCTGGCGTGAAAAAAGGATTCGGTTAAGCTTACGGAGGCGCAAAATTGAACGCGCCCGGAGGAACCCGTTGCCTATCATTTCGTTTGAATCTGGACCTCAAAAGGGAGATCAAATCAAGATCTCCGAAGGTCAGTCCATCCTCTTTGGCCGAGACCAGCAGGAAGGAAAACTCGCGGATGCCAAGGCTTCCCGAGCCCACTTTCGGATCAAAGAGCATAAGGGAAGCTACTTCCTGAAAGACCTCGACAGCACCAATGGAACCCACGTCAACGAGCAACGAATCCAAGACGTCGTCAAGCTCAAGATCGAGGACCGAATTCGGGTTGGTGAAACCGTCGGCGCATTTCTGATCGCCCCGGGAGAGGTGGAACGAGAGGACGGGTCCGTGGGCGTCGCGCCTCCCCCCAAACGCTCCACTCCTCGAAAGAGCCGCGAACCCTCCCTTTCCGGCCAGACCATCGGGGGCTACGAGGTTCTCAGCGTTGTGGGGAAGGGCGGGATGGGAACCGTCTACCTCGCCAACCAGATTTCCCTCAACCGGGAGGTCGCCCTCAAGGTTCTCTCCCACCAGATGACCAAAGATGAAACCTTCGTCAAACTCTTCGTTGACGAGGCAAGAGCCGCAGGCCAGCTCAATCATCCCAACATCGTTCAGGTCTATGACGTCGGCCAGGCCAACGGACTCAACTTCTTCTCCATGGAATACCTCCCTCTTGGATCCGTCGAGGACCTCCTCGCCAAGGAGGGAACCCTATCCGTGGAGCGCTCCATGGCAATCGCTCTGGATAGCGCAAGAGGACTGGTCTACGCCGAACGGAAAAAAATGGTTCACCGGGACATCAAACCGGAAAACCTGATGATCAGCGAAAACCAGCACATCAAGATCGCTGATCTTGGTCTGGCGAAAAGCATTCGAGAAGGCGCCGGACAAACCGGGAAGGAGGGCATTCTCGGAACGCCCCACTTCATCTCCCCGGAACAAGCTCAGGGAAAAAACGTCGATACCCGATCCGACCTCTACTCTCTTGGCGCATCTCTCTACCGGATGCTCACCGGCAGGAGTCCGTTCGTCGCAAAAACAGTCAAAGAAATCGTCCGAGCTCAGATCAACGATCCTCCGACTCCCATCCAGGATATCTCCCCCGAGACCCCGGATGACGTGGCTTCCGTCATTGAACAGCTCATGGAGAAAGATCCGGAAGACCGGTTCCAGTCCGCCCAGGAGCTCGTCGATGCCCTGGAAGAAATCCAGCGGATCCACCACTACGGCACCGGAGCAAGCCGCACGAAATGGATCGTCCTTGGCGCCCTGGGAATTGCCGCTGCAGCAGTAGCAACGATCTCCATTCTGAAGAGCAACGAGCCGACGACGGTCACCCCGATCGATCCGAACCCGGTCGTGAATAACTCGCTCAGCGAAGAAGAGCGGGCAGCCCAGGAAGCAAAGCTCCTCGAGACAAAAGCCGAGCTCGCCTACCAGCGCGCGTCCATGGATGAGTCGGGAAAAGGCCCGGTGGAAACAGTCGTTGAACTCTACCGGGACATCGCCAAGGAGTACCCCAAAACAAGCTGGGGCAAAAAGGCCTGGGAAAAAGTCGGCGAGATCGAAGGGGTCATCAAGAACAAGGATCTTCAGGCCGAGAAGCGCCGAAACCGCCTTGCTTCGGCTCTTGGAGACGCCAAGACCGGAGTTCGGGTTGCCCTCACCGAAGGCAATTACAAGAAGGCCCTGCTCTTCTGGGATAGCTTTCCGGCAAAAGACCTTCTCCACTCCAGTCCGAGCGAAAAGAAACAGTTTGATGACCTGAGAACAAACATCATTACCGCCGCAAATCAATGGTGGGATGCGGAAGCGAAAACGGTTCAAGATGCGCTGGATTCCAACGACCTGGGTGTTGCCCTGGAAAAGGTCGTGGCGCTGGCGAACAATGACAACTTCGAGGTTTCAGCTCCCCCGGAGCTCCAGCAGCTCGGGCTAAAATCCGAGAAGCTCGTCAAAGATGCCCTTGAAAAACGTCTTCTCTGGGAGACGAAGTTATACGACCAGGATCGGGAACTCTTTCTTGGCACCTTCCGGACCGCACAGAAACAGGCTCACGAACTCTCCTTTTCTCTCGCATCTCAAACTCTCGCCGGAATCCGGGATTCCCTCAAGACTCCCGCATATTCCGCCCTATCCGACTCCTGGGCCTCGGTCTTTGAGATGACCGACTCGACCTACAAGAGCTGTATCCAAAGCCTCGCCAAGGCAGCCAAGGAAAAGTCCGGTAATCTCACTTATCCTTTTCCCGACTTCGCCACCACCAAGAGGCAGGGAGACATCATCGAGGTCACGGAAAAAGGTCTGGTCTTCGAGCAGACCGTATCCCGGCAAAAGGTCAACCTCAGCTTCAACTGGACCGACTATCAAGAGACGGGACTCCACCTTCTTGTCGACCTCATGCTTGAAGGCGCAAGGCGAAGTTCGATCGATCCCACTCTCGTTGCCCAGCTAGCCTCCGTCCTGCAACAACACGAGGCCGCCCATCGCATCTCCAAGAATAATCCAAAGGCCGAAGGCGACCCGGTCTTTACCTTCGTCAAGAACGAAGACGAGGCCAATTTCCTCTATCAACGAGCCACCGATCTCTTCAAGAAAGATGTCTTTGGAACGGCGCTGGATCTCATCGATCAGCTGAGCCAGAAGTTCCCCACAACCCAGGCATACCTGTCCCGGTCCGACGGCACGAGCATCCTCGTCAACCGGGTTCATCTGGTAGGATCCGACGACCTCGAATCAAAGCTGCAGCAGAGTAAAACCCCTGCGGCCCCGTCCCCCTCACAAGCCGATCCCACCAACCCGACTCCAGGTGAATCCGCGGCCCAAAAAGAACAGTCATCCGGTAACCAACCCACGCCGACAGGCGGCAAAGAACCAGTTCCCCCTGCCGAGACTTCCGTGACGTCGCTCGCCGAGGGAAACCAAGACAAACCCTAAGGAGAGGCTCGGATGGGGAGGAAGACGATCGGCCTGGCCGTTCTCTTGTCCGGTACGGGGCGGACCCTTACGAACATCCTGGAGGTCATCGAGAGCGGCGATCTCACCGCCGAAGTGAAGGTCGTGGTGAGTGATCGCCCCGATGTGTACGGGCTGAAAGTCGCTTCGGACGCGGAGATTCCAAACTTCGTGGTGAAACCAAAAGACTACGGATTCACCGAGGAGTTCAGCAAGGCGGTGACCTACAAGATCGAACCCTACGCGGTGGACCTGGTCTTGATGGCGGGCTTTCTATCCCTGTACAAGATCCCCCGCAAATACGAGCACCGGGTGATGAACATCCACCCCGCGCTCATTCCCTCCTTTGCCGGTAAAGGATTCTACGGCCATCACGTCCACGAGGCCGCGATCAAGAGCGGATGCAAGGTATCCGGATGCACCGTACACTTCGCGAATAACCTCTATGACTCGGGTCCCATTATTTCTCAGAAGGTGACACCGATTTTGTTCGAGGATACCCCGGATTCCCTCGCAGAAAGGGTCTTCGAGCTCGAATGTCAGGCCTACCCCGAGGCCATTCAGCTCTTTGCCGACGAGCGACTCCAGCTCGTGAAGAACCGGGTCAAGATTCTGGATCGCGACAAGGAACGATCAACCTCCGTCGACTGATCCGATCCATAAAAAAAAGGGTGTTCCGACGTTCGTGTGGGTAACTAACCAATGACTGAACGAGGCATCTCGAGACGTGAACACAAGAAAAATGGGAATGATCCGTGGAATTGAGTCCTTGGACATTTCTTAGCGCCCCGCTCCCTACAGCCTCCGGCTCTAAGCATGATTTGGGCCCCCTCGACCATTATTGAATATTACTCATTATTATCCGAGAATATCAAGCGATCGCCTTTGCTTTATGTTCGTATTATGTTAGCATACATCATCATCTCAACAATGAAGCATTCTTCCGCCGCACACTTGAGGACATTGAAGAGAAGGAAGAGAAGTATCCATGACGATGCACATTCCGACCACGCCAGGTCTTCATGAATATGCCCGAGAAGAACTCGTCTCTGGTCTTCCCGTTGACGAGGTCGTCGAACGAATCCATGGGGCTCTTCGATCCAACGACACCGGGAATCGTTTCTTGGCCTTCTTTCTCAACGATATGGAAGAGCGAGAACTCTTTCATCAACTCGGTTACTCCTGCACCGCACACTATGCCAGGACAAATCTCAACATCTGCAAGTCCAAAATCTATGAGCTTCTTCTGGCCGGGCGATGCCTGAGAAAGTTCACGGAAATCGATCATCGGTTCTGGAAGGGTGAGCTTTCTTGGTCTCAAGTAAGGCTCTTAGCAGGCATTCATCACGAAGGTCGACCGAAGTTGCCCCAGGCCGCTTCTGAACAGCGTCGTTACGGCAATTTCGATCCTCGACGTGTC
>JAJDCM010000078.1 GCA_029260825.1 Planctomycetota bacterium
GAGGTTCTTTGTTCTTCCTTCGACACTACCAGGGGGTTTTGACCCGGGTTGATTTCAAGACGGGAAAAGAGCAAGGCGGTCCGTTTCGACTTCAGGGTATCGGGAACGTCTACGCTTCTCCCGTTGCGGCGGCAGGAAGAATCTATGTCACGGATCAAGAAGGCATGACCCTTGTTTTTTCCGGGAACGATCCATCGAAGGTCCTCGCTCGAAACCGGCTCGATGATGCCTTCAATGCTTCCGCGGCCCTGGTGGAGGGAGAATTTTACCTTCGTGGGGAGAAGTCTCTTTATTGTCTGAGCGCGGAATAGCTCCAAAATTCTCCTCCCCCCTTTTTTCCAGAATTTCCGCAACTTGCCTCCCGTCCTGTGGGTTTCACAACTAGGAAATGTTACGAAACGGCCCACCAGAGAAAAAAGAGGACGAGCCCACCGATGGCGACGATCTTCGCCGAAAAAACCTCGGCTTGCTCCGGTGCGGGAGCGAGTCGAGGTTCTTTTCTTTCTGATTCCCAGCTGCCGTTCCAGCGAAGGGTCTGTTGAGATCGGTCAGACGTCAGACGCCAGGAGGTTGAAGTCCCATCTGTTTTGAAGGTGACGGTGTGGATTTGATCCGGAAGGAAAGAGAAGAAAAGCCTGTTCTCCAGGATCGCTGTATCGACTCTCCAGTCGATCGAGAGCTCGAAGTAGAGCCAGGCGGTCTGGGGCAAGAATTCGAATCCAACCCATTTGAAAGGTGCCTGGCGATCTTGCTGAGTCACGGTGAAATGGGTCCGGACGTAGGCTTCGATTTGATCTTGAACGTCTGGTTCGGTCTCCAGGTGAACTTTTCTGCCCCTCGCCAGGCTCAGGGCTCGTTCGAGGTCTTCAAGTCCGACCCGGAGAGCTACCTCCAGGGACGCTGTTTCTCGATTGAGTTCCACTTCTGCCGTTGTTACGTGAAATGGATGGGCGGCAACCGGCGCGCTGCAGATTCCAAGCAGAAGAACAAAGACGGGAGTCAAGAGCGCTTTCTTCACGATTCCTTACTATCTCCGGTAGGACTCTTTTCTTCCGTTTTCACGGGTTCGGCGGGAGGTGTTGCTTCTTCCTCGAGTTTCTTCAGTCGCTTTTCTTCTTCCTGCTTTTGCTCCCGCATCGGATTCTTGCGATCCCGGCGACGGTCATCTTTGAACAGTTTGAAGCGCGAGGTTGTCCGGCGGGGCGGGAAGTGATTGTTGTCCGTATTGGCGTCAGCAGTCTCGAGGTGGGGATCAAGAGTCACGCTTGAGATCTTCTTCTCGCAGAGAATGAGTCTTGAGACTTTCACCGGGTCTTTCCGCCAGATCTCTGCCGGAATTCGAATCTCTTCCTTCTGTCCGTCTTCATACTCGACCTCGAGAATGACGGGCATGACCAGGCCGCCCAAATTTTCGAGATCGACCACATAAAACGTGAGGTTTGATTTCAGGAGTTCCTTCTCGAGATCATCGAGGCTCTTCATGTATTTTTCGTGTTCACGCTCATCTTTTGGTGTGACATCGAGTGCATCGTAGGAGTTGTAGAAGTCCTTCAGGTCTCCGTAGGTGTCGACCCGTTTGGGGAGATCTTTGTTTCGGGCCTTGGTGAGAGTGATGGGTTCTTTGTCACGCTTTTCCTTCTTGAGCTGTTTTTCCAGCTCTGGATCCTGGCTGTCGATTTCGAACTCTCGAAGAGCGGTGATGGCGATATCGGTGTGTTGTGTCGTGTAGAACCAGCCGCGCCAGAACCAGTCAAGGTCGACCCCTGACGCGTCTTCCATGGTGCGGAAGAAATCGGCGGGCATGGGACGTTTGAATTTCCACCGTCGTGAGTATTCTTTGAACGCGAAGTCGAAGAGTTCCCGGCCAAGAATGGTCTCCCGAAGGATGTTCAGCGCTGTGGCGGGTTTTGCGTAGGCGTTGTTACCGAACTGCAAAAGCGATTCGGAATTGGTCATGATCGGGACCTGCCGGTTGCTCGTCATGTAGCCCACGATGTTTTGTGGGTTGCCGCGACGGGAAGGGTATTTTTCTTCCCATTCCTGTTCGGCGAGGAGCTGCACGAAGGTGTTGATTCCCTCATCCATCCACGTCCATTGTCTTTCGTCGGAGTTGACGATCATGGGGAAGTAGTTGTGTCCCACCTCATGAATGATGACCGAGATGAGCCCGTATTTGCTTCGCTGGGTGTAGGTCCCGTCTTTTTCCGGTCGGGGACCGTTGAAGCAGATCATGGGGTATTCCATCCCCCCTACCGGTCCATTGACCGAGATGGCGACCGGGTACGGGTAGTCGAAGGTGTATCTCGAATACACGTTGAGGGTGTGGATGATGGCATGGGTGGAGTATTTGCTCCAGAGAGGCTCCCCTTCCTTGGGATAGTAAGACATCGCCATGACTTCCTGGTCGGCGACTTTGTGGAGAAGAGCATCCCAGATGAATTTGCGGGACGTGGCAAAGGCGAAGTCTCGAACGTTCTTGGCATGGAACTGCCAGGTCTGAGTCTCTTCTGACTTTTCCTTCTCGTTTTCTTTGGCTTCATCCGGCGTGACGATGAAGATGGGTTTGTCGGCGGTTCTGGCCTGAAGGAGGCGATCGCTTTGTTCCCGGGTCAAGACCTCATCGAAGTTTTGAAGGACCCCGGTTGCCCCCACGATGTGATCGGCGGGAACGGTAATCGCTACTTCATAGTCTCCGAACTCCAGGGTGAACTCTCCGTTGCCCAGGAATTGCTTGTGTTGCCAGCCGTTGACGTCGGTATAGGCCACGAGCCTTGGGAACCAGTGAGCGATCTCGAAGATGTCGTTGCCATCTTCTTCGAAGGGTTCATAGCCGGTTCGAGCCCGGAGTACCTTGGTGTTGTTGATGAGGTAGGTCCAGCCGACGGAGAAGATGGTTGTTTCTCCGGGTGCTAGATCTTCTGGAAGGTCGATTCGCATCATGGTTTTGACGATGGTGTGGGGAAGGGTGTTTCCTTGTTCATCGTGAACGAACTTGATGTGGGAGCCTCCGTCGAAGTCTCTTTTGGCGAGAAGGCGTTTGAAGGATCTGAAGGAGAACCTGTCGAAGCTTGGGGCTGCGGCAGTCATGGTGGCGTCAGAATCGGGGGAGAAAATGTTGGAGTCGAGTTGAAGCCACAGATAACGAAGAGGATCGGGTGAGTTGTTCTTGTAGGTGATCGTCTCGGTTCCGGTGAGCCGGTGCTCTTTCTCGTCAATTTCGGTCTGGATCTTGTAGTTGACCTTCTGTTGCCAGTATTCGGCCCCCGGTGCGCCGGATGCGGTCCGGTATGCATTCGCGGTGGGAAGGATTTCTTCAAGTTGACGAAACTTGTCGTCTTCGATGGTTCGTCGGTCGACTTTCTGGTCGTTCGATCGTTCCCTGCCCCGTTCTTCTGATTGAGCCAGGGAGCCATCGCAGAAGAAGAAGAAGAAGAAGAAGGTGAGAAATAGGAGCGAGAATGTAGCGGACAGAGCCGCGGAACGACCGGCCAGATCTTCTCGACGGGGAGTTCTCATTCGGACCTCATTGGGTTTCCTGGGGGTCAGGGGACTTTTGGCTCATCTTAGAGGAATGTGGAGATGATGGAAAGTGAGATTGTTCCCGGGGTCGGGGAGTTTTCAGGGTTGCTCCTATCCATGGAATACTTCTGCATCTCACCGCTAGATTCGCCCGCGTTGCCAGAATGGAAGGTGGCCGATGGATCGAAAGAGACAGATTGCGGCGAAGCCGAGGATCAGAAGTGCCGAATAGCCGGAAAGTGAGGCTCGCCAGTCTTGAGTCAGGCAGAACGGAAATTCAACTGCAAGGAATGTGACGAGCCTGGCGGTAATGAGGGCCACCAGTCCGAATTTCATGGTCACGAGGGCCAGCATGATGACGAAGGGAACAGCATAGATCCAGTGGGGCCACCATTCGCTGAAACCGATGACGGAGAGGGCAATGACAACGAAGAAGCCAACCGCGGGTAGACTGTGCTTCAGGAGGAGTCTTCCGGTGAGGAGGAGGAAGAGCAGCATCAAGCCCTTTTCGACTGCTGATTCGAGGGTCAGAAGGAGGTGGGCCACGGTTTCTTGAGTCCCGTTGAGAATGCTCAGTTCGATCAGCGTGGCATCAACCGGCGTTTTTGTGATCCAGGAGTGGATGGCGAAGGAACCCAGGCACATCACCCCACCGATGCAGCCGGTCAGAGTTCCTACCAAGGCGTCCGTGGCGACCAGCGGATCACTCTGCCGATTCGAGAGTAAGCGATTCCAGCTGATAAGCGCTTCTGGCCAGGCTCTCCTGGCAAGCGGTTCAAGGGCTATGTATAGGATCCAGATGAAGAATGCGTGAAAGATCTGGCTCTGGATGATTTCCCACACGATGCGAAACTCGGCGAGGATGTCCGAGCTATGATGGGCGCCGAGGATTCGGGCCAGTGTGCCCAGGCAGAAGATGAAAAAAGCCAGTCGGAAGGCGCCGGATCGATCGCTTTTTCGTTTCCGCAGATTTGACCATCCGATGTGGCATGCCCCGATCAGCGCGAGGAACTGTAGGAACCCATATTGCCAGGGCTTCTGTTCCTGGATGGATGAGAGTGGCCGCTCTTGCCCTTCCGATGAGATGCGAAGGTGTTGGAGCTGACCATTGATCCTTGCCACGTCGACCGTCTCTCCTCGCGAAAGCCTGGTGCTGTCTCGTAGGGTTGATCGATTGGTTTCCATGTTCTTGAGCGGGTCGTTTGGTGGCAATGGAGTCAGTTGTGCCTCGATCTTCGCTTTTTCTGACAGGTTCAGATTCCAGCCCAGGAACAGGTCGGGGATGTCGCCCTTCCATGGTTCATTGCTATTTTGGTTCGAGTGCGAGATGGCCTCTCCGGGGAGTGGGAGACGACATGCCTCGATGAGTTTCTTTTCGGTGTCGAGGATGATGATGGATGATCCGGGTGCGTAGAGCTTGGTGATCTCATCTTCCTGAGGGTCATAGGAGTCGGACGGGGTTGTCCGAGAGACGAACTGGAATCTCGAGCTCGAACTCGATTTCGTGTCGCTTGATGGCCCGGAACCCGTTGTGTAGAGGTACTGAGAGTCGCGAACCTCGGTTGATTGGGTGGAGTTCCCGAACAGATATTTTGAAAGCGCGAGCGCCCTCTCCTCCATGATAGCGGGCTTTTTCAGGTCGGATTCGTGGGCGTAGCGTTGGGTCGATGTGGAGAGGATTGCGTTCAGCAGCAGAGACAGGATGATCCCTGCGAAAACCGTGTAGGCGAGTTTGGGTTTGATGTGCTTGAGCGGTGGGAGCGAAGCGACAAACGTTGGTGAAGGAGTATCTCCGTGTCGTAATCGATCTTTTAGAGGTCTTGTGTGACCGATTTCGGCGGCCACATGGTGTGCGGAGGGTGGACGCCTGGCGGGATCGATTTCCAGGCATTGCATGATGACCTGTTCGACACTGATATCGATGTCCGGGACGATGCTTGAGAGCTGTTGTGGGGGTAGATTTTTCAGCTCCAGGAGGCGTGGCAGCGGAAGGGTCGTGATGTCTTCTTTCGAGGTGATGTCATAGGGAAGGCGACCCGTGTAGATCTTGAAGAGGACGATTCCGAGGGAGTAGATATCGGATTGTATCGATGCTTTCCCCTGATCGAGGTGTTCGGGTGCCATATAGAGTGGTGTTCCAAGATTGGAAAGCCGGTTTTCGCTGTTGTCTTTGAATTCGGCGATTCCAAAATCGGTGAGTCGGATTCTTCCTCGTCCGTCGATCATGACGTTTGAGGGCTTCAGGTCCAGATGAAGAACACCCTGGTCGTGGACGGCAGCGAGGCCCGACGATAGTTGAAGGGCCGTCTCGATGGCGCTTTCTCGGGGGAAGCGATTGATGCGGCCAAGCAAGGCGCCGAGGGTTTCTCCGTCGATGTATTCCATGGAGAGGAAGGGGATCTCGTCGACCTGGCCGATATCAAAGACCCGGCACACATTTCGGTGGGAGATTTCTCGAGCGAGGGTTACTTCTTTTCGAAACTTCTCCAGCCCAAGCGGCCTCTGGCCGGGTTCGTTCAGGAGAAACTTGAGGGCGACGGAGTGGCCAAGCTCCAGATCGTCGGCTCGATAGACCTCCCCCATTCCCCCTCTGCCCAGAAACATGACGATGCGGTAGCGCTCGGCCAGGAGAGTTCCTGGCGGGAAGGCCGGGGGTTGGGAAGAGGGGTTTTCTTCGAGGAGAGAGGGACCCGCGCCTGGAGTAAAGAGGAGATTCAAGACTTGTGAGGCGGGGAAGTCTTTCTTTGACACGGTGGGAACTTCGTGGAGGTTTTCCTTCTTTGGCGAGTGGACGTCGGGTTGATCTCGTAGGGTTTCGATGAGCCTTTCTGCCTCGAGGGTTACCTCGTACTGATGTCGGAGCATGGGGGCCAGATCGGGATGGAGGCTGCAGAGCCGATCGAGAGCGGAGAGTCCTTGATCCCGGAGTTCGGTCCAGTTTTCGGCCAGGATTTCTTCAGCCTGTTTGTGTTGGTTGGATGGCTCGGACATGGCTTCTCTTTGGACGATGAAAGGCTCCCAGGGACGGGTGTTATTGTCCGGGTGGGAGGTCCAAGGTCAAGTGTGGGTGCAAAGTCGGCTCAAAGGCTGAATTCGTGGAGGTGATTGCGCATCCTGAGGGCTGGATTATCCTTAGCGTATTTCGGGGTTTCAGCTTGCCTGGCATGATAGACTGTTTCGTTCTCGTTTTTGGACGGGACCTTCACTCTTTTCATTTTGCATCCAATTGCATTCGAAGGATTAAATGGGGGCGAAAGGATTCGACCGGGTGGAGAAGGTATAGGTGGCGTGTTGAGGGTGTAGGTGGCCTCATAAAAAACCTGCAAAATTAAATTTTATGTGCAGATAACAATCTAGCACTGGCAGCTTAAAGTTGCCCGTCCTGTTCCCCCTCGCCCGTGGAGGGAATAAGGACGCCATCAGCGGGCTAGCCCTGAATTTGTGCTCTAGGGATGATGGGCGAAACAACACTTGAGCTAGTCAATGAGGGATCCTGTCCATCGGAGCCCTCGGCGGCGAAATCCAAATGATTGGACTACGCACGTAGAAGCTTGTACTGACTTGCCTTGGGACGCGGGTTCGATTCCCGCCGCCTCCATCCGCCTTCGGGCTTCGGGCTACGGCGGACTCCGTCCGCATGTTGTCCGAAGCGCGAAGACGGTTGAGCCCGCCATAGCAGTTGCCGACGGCAAGCGACGGCGGGCCACTTCGTTCACCAGTAAGAGGTACGCTCTTCTCTTCTCTTCTCTTCTCTTCTCTTCTCTTCTCTTCTCTTCTCTTCTCTTCTCCCAAATCTTCCTGTAACCAGGCTCACTTTTCATCCGACTATCAAAGGCGCCCCTTTTGTCCGCATGTACCTGCGAGGGCCTTAGTCCAGATCACGATCTTTGCTTTCTGTGCTCCGTCCCGGCCCTGCTGCTTGCGGACAAAACGATGATGGGGTCC
>JAJDCM010000079.1 GCA_029260825.1 Planctomycetota bacterium
ACTTGTTGACCTTGATCGTGATGGGGATCTCGACGGGATCTGCTGTGGCGGTGGGGGCGGCGGTGGTGGTGGGGGTGGTGGAAATCCACCCACGCCTCGTCCGAATCATGATGAGTCGGTTTTCGTGATCTCCATCAATGACGGAGCCGGCAACTTTGCTCGTGGATTCACCATGGATAGCCTGGGAGCCCAACGACTCGCTGGTGCAGCGGACATCGACCTTGACGGAGATGTTGATCTTGTTGCGGGCCGGGTTGTCTACTATGGCCACGACGAGGCATATCAGCCTCCGTGGGAAAATCCGATCTACCGATTTTCCAATGAATCAACCTTCCATGATCCGGACCAGGACGGAGATGTCGATCTTCACTTTGCCGGTCTCTCGACCTATTTGGAGAACCAGGCGGATGGGACTTTTGTCGAGCGCTCGCTTCAACTTCCACAGGCCCCGGCCGGTACCACGTTCGAGAACTATCGATACAGTACCCTCATCGGGTTTCCCGCCGACTGGAATGGAGATGGCTCGGTTGATTTGATCGTGGAGCATCGAGATTCTGTTTCGGATGCCTTCCTGGGGCTGCGGCTGCTTCTGAACACGGGGGGGGGCGATCTTGTCGACTCGGGTTACGCCGCACCTGCCGGCACCGCATTCACGGAGCCGGGTCGATCCCCCAGGTCTCTCAGTTCGGAATTCAACGCACTGGATATTGATTTTGACGGAGACATCGATTTCTGCTGCTTGAATCCGAGCCTTCAAGGGACGGCGTGGCTGAACGATGGAAACGGTCGCTTCACGCCAGGGCCGACTTTCGGCGGGCGCTATGTTCATTTCGTCGGGGATTTTGACGGCGATGGTGACCCGGATGTGCTGACCGAGCCCTCCGGATCCAACGGAAACCATAATGGTCTTTATCTTCATCGCCAGAATGCGCAAGGAGGCTACAACGGCGGGACTTTCATCGCGACTTATGTCGGGGGAGGAGAGCGAGCTCGGGTCGTGGACGACTTCGATGATGATGGGGACCTGGACATCGCCGTACTGGCTCCAGATAACTCAAGCAACTATCCGGACTGTACCCTGGATTTTTATGTGAATAACGGTAGCGGCAGTTTCTCCTTCGCTCAACCTCTCGGGGATGAAGTCCTCTATGACACGTCCGCTGGATATTATCCGACCATGGAGTCCAAGGATGTGAACCGAGATGGGTTGAACGACATCATTACCAACATGGGTGATCACCCGGATGGCCCCGGTGGGAGCATTTTCTTGAAGACGGGAGCCGGCCTCTCCTACGGCCCAGCGCTGAAGCAACTCTTCAAATCCACTGGCATGATGGACTCGGATTCAGATGGTGATCTGGACGCATTTGGTACCCGACTTTCCTACATCTTTGACGAGCGATATACCCACATCCGGAACAGAACATTCTCCGGCGATGACGACGGCAGAGTGCGTCAGTTTGGGATCGGTCTCGCGGGTAGCGATGGATATGTTCCTGTGCTGGGTGCCAGTGGACCTTTCCGTCCAGGGTCGTCCAGGACGTTCTTCATGCGAAATGGTCTTGGAGGAGCTCGAGCCGGCTTTGTTGCGGGGTCGGTCGAGGCGGAGCTTCCGCGCCGCGGGGGGATCCTCTACACCAGGCCCGATGTCGTGCTGCGGTTCCGGCTTGAAGGCCCGATTGGAGTTCCCGGTGCGGGATTCTACACCTTGTCCTATCCGGACGTTCCGGCCCCGTATCAGGGAGGCGACTACTACTTCCAGTTCGGGGTCATCGATCCAGAAGCGCCGGCAGGGGTGGCGTTCAGCAACGGGCTCCATGTCCGGTTCGGAATCGAATAGAACCCCTGGGGAACAGGAAATAGATAGGCCATGGCTCATCCGGAGCGATGGCTCAGAAGATAGGAGGGTGATTTCCCATGGGTCGAATTCAAATTCTCCACAGGATCGTCCTGGTTCTTTGCCTCTTGAATGTTGGGGCGGCGTCGGCACGTGCTGGCATGATTGGCCTGGACGCACGTCATGGCTATACAAGCGGCAGCTTTGTTCTCCACGGTAGCTTCGAAGCTTTTCGCGACACCTTTTCCCAGGAGGGGCATGTGATCGTTCCGCTTGAGTCCTTCCTTTCTTCCGACCTCCAGGGTCTTGATGGCCTCGTTCTCCATCAACCTTACACACAAAACATCGACCTGGGATTTAGCGGTGCAGAGATCGAAAGTATCCATCGATTTGTCGAATCAGGGGGTGGGGTTCTCATTCATGGCGATGGTGGGGCGGGGAGTGATCTTAGGACTCCGAATCTGAATCTCCTCTCGGAGCCCTATGGAATTGTTTACGCAGGAATGCCATCCGAGGCCAATAGCCACACGATCGTGGAGTTTCACGTCCACCCCATCACCGAGGGGGTCTCCATCGTCGGGTTTGACTACCAGAGAATTCTTCAGGTCATTCAAAGCCCGGCGATTGATCTCACCGTGCTCTCCGGGGCAGACGATTCGATCGCAGTCGTTGACGGGACAGGAGGTGCGGGCAACGTTGTCTTTGTCAGCGACGGGAGTGGCTGGACGAACGAAGGGTCAGGATCCATGACCCCGATCACCTACGGTGACAACCAGCTTCTTTTGCGAAACATTCTGAGGCACATCAGTGAGCCTCTCTGCCCGCCGTCGTCGGCGGGAACGGTGAACGCCGGGGTCGGGAGCGTTCAGAACGTTCTCTTCTTGAACGGCTTGACAGGCACCGACCCCGAGCGAGTCGTCAACTACAAGGTGTTTGAGACCTTCGAGCTCGAGGTCAGGCGACCCCCCTCGGTTTTCGGGGCTGAGAGAGCGCCGTTTGCCGTGTACATCTGGGCGGGCGAGCCGCCGACCGATGTCGAGCCGACTCCTCTCCCCCTTGGCATCGGATGTACTCGTTTACCGATTCCCATGTCGGGAATGCAGCCCCAGCCTGATCTGGTCTTTAACAATGCGGGACGCCTCACAAAGCTGGGGATCCCGTCAAAACCCTCTTCTCCAGCGCCATCGATCCTGGCGCGAAAGCAGGGCGGTTTGCGGCGACCGGGAACCTTCTACATCCAAGGGATTATTTTTGATCCAGGGTCGGCCGCCTCGGTTCCGGCAAGCGTAACCAACGGGATTCTGGCAAGGCCGGATTTTTGATCAGAAGGCTACTGTAGAGGGACCTACTCGTTGTATCCAAGTGCGTCGAGCTGGTTGATCGTATCCTGGGTGAGTGTCGCCGATTTGTTTCCTGCGAATTTTTTGGCCATCTTCCTACATGCTTTGGTGTGGGCTGCGAGGTCGGCTCGGAACCGTTTCAAGCGCTCCACGTGGCCTTCTTCCTGGATGACGTCTTCAAGTTCTCCCGGGTCATTCTTGCGATCATAGAGTTCCTCCTGAAAGCCTGATTCAGAAGATCGCAGGATGTAAGTGAAGTCTCCTTGCCGCAAGGACCGGAGCACCGATTGCGGGTGCCACTGCAACTTTCCCCCATCGTTCTGAGAAACCTTCCAATCGAGGATTTTTTCGCTGATGATCGGATCGTGCCGGGACTGGCCAAGGAGGAGGGGGCGAAGAGATGTGCCTTGCATGGGAGCCGGTAGATCGACTTGAACAAGGTCAAGGAGAGTCGGCGTCACGTCAATCAGGCCGACTGGGTTTTCGATGATCGCTCCTCCTCGCTGCCCACCCGGCAAACGAATCAGAAGCGGAACCCGAACGAGTTCTTCGTAGAGTTGCTTCTTGTGTTCGAGGTTTCCATGCTCCAGGAATTCTTCTCCGTGATCCGAGAGGATCACGATGATGGTGTCATCGAAGAGGCCTTGGTCTTTCAACGCGGAAAAGATGCGAAGGAGGGAGTCGTCCGCGTAACGAACGTCTCCTTTGTATTGAGCTTTCAAGTGATCGATTTCCCGCGGGTCGTTTTTATCCACGGAGGCCCAGTAGCTGAGAGCACGCTGCTTGTAGCTTTTTCCCGTTTGGGCGTAAAACTCCTCGTGATTGCTGGGGATGACCCCTTCGTAGTCTGGATCGAATGCGGTGTCCCACGGTGGAGGAGGAAGGTAGGGGCCGTGGGGAATATAGGTGTGAAGAAAGGCGAAGAACTTTCGATCCTTGTTTTCTTCGATCCACGCGAGCGCCCGTTCCGGCTCAAAGAGCATCTCCCGGTTGCCGTTCATTCCGTTGTCCGGGGAGTCGTCAAAGACTTCGAAGCCCTGGTCGAATCCGAGTTCTTGACAGAGGTTTCCCCCGCCGACGAAGGCGGAGGTCGTGTATCCCGCGGCGCTCAGCACGGAGGCAAGGGTTGGGACTGTGGCTCGAAGTTTTTTTCGAGCGTACTTTTCGCTCCCCTGTTCTTTGACCACGAAACTCCAGTTGTCTACCTGGTGAACGGTGGGGTAGAGAGATGTGAGGAGGCTCATGTGGGAAGGTGCGGTGACGCAGGATTGACTGAGAGTTCTCTCGAACCGTATCGACTCCTTGGCGAGTGCATCAAGCTCGGGGGACGTGGGGTTTTTCTCCCCGTAGATTCCAAGGGCATCCGCCCGCAAAGTATCGACGGAGATGACGATGATGTTGTGCCCCGGAAACTCGAGGTTCGGGTTCGAGGCCGAGTTGGAGCAATTTGTCTGGCTGACGAGGATGAAAAGGAAAAGAACGCAAGAAGGGAATCCTTCGGAGAGCCGCTTCCCGGACAGCGGGGTCTTTCTTGGGATCAAGATTTTCTTCAGCAACAGAGGCCTTCCCTTCAACCGTCTCATTGTGTCTTGCCGATTGGTTTTCTCGAATCATACAAAGTGCTGGAGGCACTCAGGCGATAAGATCCTTCTTTCTTGGTTGGACTCCGTCGGTCCGATCAAGTTTCAGGGGGGGCTCCGGTCCCGGTCGGGAATGGTCCAAAGAAACCGGGGGGGCTCCACTCGATCGGGGTTTCAGGCCTCGAAAAGGCATCTTCCGGGGGTGGTCGTCTCTATTTTTCGGAGATTCGGCTTTGGCTCGATTTTTTGGGCCTTGATCATTTCCTGGGTGGTTCTTCTTGGCCAGGAGAAGCTCCTTCCCTCACCCTAACCCATCTTTCAACCGGATTCATCTCCTGAGCCGAGATCGTTTCCAGTAGAATTTGCCCGAACATCTCAGACCCCGATTGTCCGATTCTCTTGAATCCTGTTTGCTAGGAGATTCTCGCTCATGAAACACATTGCCTGGTGTGGCGCCGTTCTTTTCGTTCTCATTGCCGTTGGCCTGGCCTCGGGCCAACGTGATTTCGCTCGGGTTCAGATCAAGACCACTCATGTTGCCGGCAATATTCACATGTTGGACGGGGCGGGGGGAAATATTGGAATCTCGGTCGGGGATGACGGGGTGGTCATGATCGACGATCAGTTCGCGCCCCTTGCGGACAAGATTCGAAAGGCCGTGGAAAAAGTCGCCGGAAAGAAAAAGCCCATCCGCTTTCTGGTGAACACGCACATGCATGGAGATCACACCGGAGGGAACGCCTATTTCGGGAAGGAAGCCTCCATCATCGCCCATGACAACGTGAGGGTTCGACTCCTGGCCCAGTCAAAAGACGGTCTTCCGGTCATCACTTTTGATGACTCCCTTTCGATTCACATGAACGGTGAGCAGGTGAAGGTGGTTCATTTTCCCACCGGTCACACGGACGGGGACAGCATCATTTTCTTCGAGAAGTCCAACGTGGTCCATATGGGAGATCAGTTCTTTTCTGGCATGTTTCCCTACGTGGATCTGAACAGCGGAGGAAACGTGGTCGGATTCACGAAGAACGTCGAGAAGGTTCTCGAGATGGTTCCAGACGACGTCAAGATCATTCCCGGTCACGGCCCGCTCTCGAGCGTCGATGATCTTCACGAGTTTCACCGGATGCTTGTGGAAACGACCGACTATGTGCGAAAGAAAATGGAAGCCGGAAATCGATTCGAAAAGATCAGGACGGGCGGATTGCCAGACGAATGGAAGAGCTGGTCCTGGGGATTCGTTACCGAAGAAAGGTGGATCGACGCGGTCTACCGGAGCTTGCAGTAGACGGCCCCGCGGGGCAAGCCAATTTGTAGGGGAACCTACCCGGTTCTCATCCTGTGTCTGGGAATTGATTCACTTTCAAGAAACCAAGGGAGACCAAACGGATAATGGGCGACCCGATCAACTTCGGCCAGACCCGTTCCGTGATCTTCGATTTTGACAGCACTCTTGTCTCACTCGAAGGCCTCGATGTCTTGGCTTCGATCGCCGGGAGCGCAAGAGGGCCGGAGGAGAAGGCCGAGCTGGAGATGAAGGTTGCGGAATTGACCCGGGAGACCATGGCAGGAAACGTTCCGTTCCCCGAGGCCTTGATCCGGCGAGTGGGGTGGATCCGACCGGACCGACGGGATGTCTCCCGGGCTCTGGAAGTCTTGAAGCGGTCCATTGAACCGGGCGTCAAGGAGGCGATTCACTTCCTGAGAGATCGGGGAATGAAGCTCCTTGTCGTCTCCGGTGGGGTGGCGGATCTTGTCCGTCCGATTTCACTGGAGCTGGGTTTTGCCGGGGAGAACATCTTCAGCAACGAGCTCTGCTACGAAGGAGATGTGGCAGTGGGGGTTGATCCAGAAAACTTCCTCGCCAGGGATCAAGGAAAAGTCCATTTGATCCGGGGGCAATCTCTCCCTCAGCCATCGGTCATGGTCGGGGACGGAGCAACCGACCTTGAGGTTCGGGAGCACGGAGCGGCCTCATACTTTGTAGCCTACGTGGGTGTTTGCAACCGGCCCGAAGTCGTCAGGGGGGCCGATCAGGTGGTTCGTTCTTTCTCGGAACTCCTGAGCTTCTTTTGACAGTTCCTCCCTTCCGAACAATCCGAGGATGAATGAATGGCGGCGACGAGTTTTCCCAAGAACAAGATCGAGATTCAGCTCTTTGAGAAGATTCACCCGGCAGCGGTCTCCCTCCTCAAGGAGGAGAAATTTCGGGTGGAGGCCGAGGCAAAAGCACCTGCGGATCGGGCCCTCAAAGCGGTCCTTGAATCGGCCCATGCGGTGGGTATCCGGTCCCGCACCAACCTGACTTCCCTGCGAATCGAGAAAGCCAGGCGTCTTCTTGTGGTCGGTTGTTTTTGCGTCGGAACGAACAACGTGAACCTGGAGGCCGCGACAAAAGCGGGTATTCCTGTTTTTCACGCCCCGTATTCCAGCACCCGATCCGTCGCCGAGTTGACCCTCGGGCTCATTCTTTCTCTTGCCAGACAGCTGGTGTCAAAAAGTCATCTCGCCCGCAAGGGTGTGTGGGATAAGTCAGCGGAGGGCTGCTACGAGGTCCGAGGAAAGACCCTCGGAATTATCGGCTACGGACACATCGGCTCCCAGGTTTCGGTTCTCGCCGAGAGCCTGGGAATGCGAATTCTCTTTCATGATGTTTCCGACGTTCAACCGCTCGGCAACGCAAATGGGGTTGGATCTCTTGCCGTGCTGCTCAAGCAGTCCGATTTCGTGACCCTGCATGTTCCCGGCGGTGATGGAACGAAGAACCTCATCTCTCAGGCTCAGATGCGCATCATCAAAAAAGGCGCTTATCTCATCAACACGAGCCGGGGGACGGTGGTGAATGAAGAGGCTCTTGTGGCAGCCATCAAGTCCGGACGGCTTGCGGGAGCGGCTCTGGATGTATTGAATCAGGAGCCGGCTACCCCGCGGGCGAAGGTCTCCTCTCCTCTTCTTGGACTGGATCAGGTCATTCTCACTCCTCACGTGGGAGGGAGCACCACCGAAGCGCAGGAGAGGATCGCCCGTTCGGTTGCCGAGAAGATGGTCCGCTTCATCAATCAAGGATCGACCCGGGGCGCGGTGAATTTTCCGAACCTGGAGCTTCCGAGGACGCCGAACACCCATCGCATCATGCACATCCATCGCAACGTTCCCGGAGTTCTCTCCAGCGTGAATAACATCTTGAGTGAGCTAGGAGCCAACGTGGAAGCCCAGTTCCTGAAGACAAGTGATCTTATTGGCTATCTCGTGGTCGATATCGATTGCAATGTATCCGGCAAGGTCATGGATGGGCTTGAGACCCTCTCCCATACCATTCGCACCCGGAGGCTTTTTTGATGAGCGAGGTCGTGTTCTTCACACCGGGCCCATCCAAGCTCTATTCAGGGGTTCGGGAGGATCTGGAGACCTGCCTGCGAGACGGGGTTCTCAGTCAGAGTCACCGGGGTTCAGCGTTCAAGGAAGGTTGCGCCCGCACCAAGGAAAAGCTTCGCGAGCTCTTTTGTGTTCCCGAAGACTACACCGTTCTCTTCGTTGGTTCCGGCACCGAGGCCATGGAGGTGCTGGTTCGGAATCTCTCGTCCCGGTCCACGTTTCACGTCTGCATGGGGGCGTTCTCCCGTCGGTTTCAGGAGATTGCGAAGGCGACGGGGCGTCATACCCACGAAGTGTCTGTCGAGCCCGGTAGAGGTGTTCCTCTTGATCGGGTAGAGGTTCCGGATGCGGAGCTCCTGTGTGTCACTCACAATGAAACGTCTACCGGAGTCGAGCTCGATCTGGGCGGTCTTGCGTCGTTTCGGGCGAAGAGGCCAGGTGCGCTGATTGCCGTTGACATCGTATCGTCGGCTTGTACCCGGGTTTTTCCCTGGTCTCTGGCCGAGGCGTGGTTCTTTTCGGTGCAGAAGGCTTGTGGGTTGCCGGCGGGTCTGGGAGTCATGATTCTCGGTCCCCGGGCGCTTGAACGGGCGAAGTTCAATGCGTCGGAGGAAAGCCACGTCGGGTATTTTCGATCTCTCGTTCGGATGGATCAAAAGGCGCAAACCCATCAGACCGTCGAGACTCCCAATGTGCTCGGGATCCATCTTCTGGGCCGGGTGTTCGAAAGGATGATCGATGGGGGCGGGATGGCCGAGATCACCAGATCGACACGAGAGAAAATGGCTTCTCTTTGTCGCTGGGCGGAGGCTCACCCTCAGCTCTCGCTGTTTGTTGAGGATCCCAAAGAACGGTCCCAGACGGTGCTTGTCCTGAATCTTCCCAAGGGAAGTCATGGGGGAGATGTACGAGCTATCCTCGAAGGGGCGGGACTCGTTGTCGGGGCGGGGTACGGAGCCTCTTCTTCGAGTCAGATCCGGATCGCAAACTTTCCGGCTCACACCATCGCCGAACACGATCGGTTGCGGGGCGAGCTGGATCGGGTGCTTGCAACGAACTGACGGCAAGATTCATCGCTTCTTTTGCTGGGTGCCTCCTGATCCTAATCCGGTTTGACTCCAGGTTGCGTTCTTGTCGTCGCTTGGGATGGGAGGGGTGAGGCGACGGTCCGAGGTGTCAAAGCGAAGCCCGTTGATGTCCGAGGCCCAGCCGGGAAATGCTGTGTTCCATCCTTCTCGAAGATCTCGGAGCTCAAGTCCGTGAACATGGTTCTCGTAATTCTCGATGTGGAAGACGACGGTGTCTTGCAGGTTTGCAAGGAGTTCTTGTAGGGCAAGTACGTCGGATCTGGAAGCCGGCTCGATGGGCTCGGAGATTTCCTGTTGATCCTGTTCTTTCCTCCTCTCCTCTTCCTGGACGTCGAGTCGGCTGATCGTTGCCTGGAGTTTTTCGTCGAGACGTTCCAGCTCGGATCGGAGGGCGTGCAGGGAGTTGGTCATCTCGACCTGTCGTGCCGATTCCCCCGGTTTTTCTTTTGGCTGCTTGGAGATCGTCCCTCTCAGCTCTTCGACCGTTTTCCTCAAATCCGCCTGATCTTGTTGGATCGTGGTGATCTTCTCGCTGGCGATCAAGGATGGGGACGATGTTGAGTCGTGGGAATCAGATGAGGTAGGTTTTCCGTAGTGGAAAAACAGGATCAGGACGATGGCGAAAACGGAAGCGAGAAGGCTCAAGATCATGAGGGATGTAACGGGAGGGGAGGGCTTTCCCTTTTCGGTTTCAGCCGGTGGTTCCGTCGAGGGGGTAGAGGGTACAAGGGGGTCGGTCATCGGGAGTTCTCCACGTCAAGAAAACCTTGAGAAGCCATGGTTCTCGTAGAGCTTACCATCTCCGTCATCTTGCACTCGGGTCTGTGGGCCGTTACCATGCGTTGTCTCCGTTTGCGGGAGTCCATCGATGAAAAAGCGGGCCAGACCGGAAGTTTCGGAGGAGAAAGACCGGCTCATGCAATTTGATCTCTTTGATGAGGACGTGGCCGAGATCCTGTCCGTCGACTCCTATGCCGATTTCAAGAAAGGGCTTCTGGCTTCGAACTGCACCCGCTGTCCACTTCATGAAGGCAGAACGAACCTTGTTCCCGATCGGGGAAATCCGAAAACGGATCTGGTGCTCATCGGGGAAGGGCCAGGGGCCAACGAGGATGAAGCCGGGAAGGCTTTCGTCGGCCGTGCGGGTCAGCTCCTCGACAAGATCTTTGCCTCCATTGACATCGACACGAATCAAGACTGTCTCATCATCAATGTTGTGAAATGCCGGCCTCCTGGGAATCGAGCTCCCACAAAAGAGGAGGCCAAGACCTGCAGCGTTTTCTTCGAAAAACAGCTCGAGCTGGTTCAGCCCAAGATCGTTGGTTTGCTCGGGGCGACGGCGCTGCGCCACATTGACCCCCGGAGAAAGAAGTCTTTCTCGATGGCGGAAGAAGCAGGTAGTTTCTTTCGGCTCCCGAGATGGCCGGAAATCGAATTCATGGTTCTCTATCATCCTGCGGCACTTCTCTACGACGGTAAGCTCAAAGCGAGAATGTGGGAGCACATCCAGCTCCTGGCTGTAAGGCTCGGCCTTGGCGAGGCAAACCTTGAGGGCCGCAAACGGGTCCAACCTTCATGGTGAACCTCCGTCAGATTCTTGTCATCCTCCTTGCGACGATTGTCGTGGGTGGATGTGGCTCGAAGAAGTCGATCACAAACATTTTGCTATTGACCCTCGACACAACTCGAGCCGATGCTCTTTCGTGCTACGGGGAGCCTCTTCCGGTCACTCCCCATCTAGACCAGCTCGCAAGGAATGGAGTTCGGTTTGATCGGGCCTATGCTCCAACACCGGTGACCCTTCCCTCCCACTCCACCATTCTTACCGGAACGTATCCGGTGTTTCACGGAGCGCGAGGTAATGGTGGATACTGGCTGGATCCGGAAAACGTGACTCTCGCGGAAATCCTGTCCGATCAAGGATTCCAGACCGCGGCTTTCGTGGCCTCGTTTCCGCTTCATTCCCGGTATGGAACGAATCAGGGGTTTGACGTTTACGATGACGATTTTTCTCGGGGGGGGCGTTTTGCGTCCTACACCTATCCCGAGCGAAAGGCAAATCACGTCATCGATTCAGCAAGCCTCTGGTATGACGGTCAGCGCGATCCGGAGAAACCCTTCTTTGCATGGCTCCACTTCTTTGACCCCCACGGGCCCCATGAACCTCCCCAGGGATTCGCCGGGCGTTTTGACGACGCGTACCTGGAGGAGATCGCCTTCATGGACGCCGAGATCGGGCGTTTTCTGGACAAGTTGAAGGAGGATGGTGTTCTTGAGGAGACCTTGGTCATCGTGGTGGCGGATCACGGTGAGGGAAGAAATAATCCCCACGATGAGCCCGGGCATGGAATCTATATTTACGATGAAACCGTAAGAGTTCCTTTCATTCTGGCCCATCACTCCCTCCCTCAAGAAAGGGCGGTCGAGAACACGGTCACTACCGCGGATATTGTTCCGACGATCCTCGAGCTTCTTTCTCTCCCGGGAGGAAAGGATGTTCAGGGAAGATCCCTTCTTTCAATGATCCAGGAAGGAAAGAAAGTCGATTCTGACGATGTTGTCCCGATCTACCTGGAGAGTCTTCTTCCCTACGATCAATTCGGTTGGAGCCCTCTGAGCGGTGTTTGTGACGGAGAGTTCAAGTACATCCGGGCGCCTCGTTCCGAACTCTACCGGATGAGCGAGGATCCAAAAGAGCTGCAAAATCTCGCTGCCTCCCATCCCGATGAAGTCTCCCGTCTCGAAGGGCTGCTGGGCGCCCTGCGAGAAGATTGCTCGCGGGATCTTTCTGCGGGATTTGGAAGGGTCCCGTCAAGTTCTCAGGAGGCCCAGGCCCTCGAGGCTCTGGGGTACGTTCAAGCCAGGTCGGGGAATGAATGGGCAAGGGAGGATCCCGTTTCGCTAGCTCTTTCCCTGGACAAAGACCCCAAGGATCTCATCCAATCCTACTTGCTGGTCGAGGAGGGGCGAGAGCTCCAGAGGAACAAGAATTTTCCCCGGGCAACGATTTTCTTTCGTGACGCACTGAAGGTCGATTCCGAGAACATCGAGGCTCTCGGTTCACTTGGCTTGATGGCGCTGCATCGAAAGGACTTTGACGAAATGGAACGGATCTATCGAAAAGTCGTTGAGATCGCGCCTCGCAACGGTCTTGGACTCTACGGTCTTGCTTATGCCATCGAGCAGCGCCTTGCCGCCGCGGGGCAAGACAAAGATGACGACAAGATGCGGGAGGCGGAGGTCTACTACGTTCGAGCGGTTGAAGCGGATTCCTACCATCTGGATGCCCGTCTGAATCTCGGAATTCGTTACTTTCGTACCGAGCGATTCGACCGGTCGGCCGAGCAGTTTCAGGCGATCTTGGCGATTGAGCCAAACCACAAGAAGGCCAACCGCAACCTGGCTGCGGTGCTGATTGCCCAGAACCGGGACCGGGAGGCCAGAGATCAACTGATCAAGGTTCTCAAGCTAAGCCCGGACGACTTTGCTTCGGGTGTTCATCTAGCGGGGTGCCTGGAGAGGCTTGGGGAGTATCAACAAGCGGTAACCCTGTTTCAGCGACTCCATGATGTCAACCCGCAAGACCGTCGAATCAAAGCCTCCCTTGACCGCTGTAAAGAAAAGATGAAGCAGTAGCCCGATTCCTCCTTCCTTTTCCAAACCTTGCCTCCTCGAGTTCGTACCTTTATGCTGGTACGAATCCAAACCCCAGTCCGGGCTCATCGACTTTGAGGTGGTTGCTCAGGAGAGTAAGGAGTCTCGCCGTGTCTCGTCCCTGCACCTTGATCGGTGCTCTGATTTCCCTCGTGATCAGTCACTTTTTGCTGGCGCCGAAGATTTGCGCCCAGGGTCGGGGTCCATCCCCGGTTCGGGTGTCCGCCGTGGAAAAGGCCGATCTGGCGCTGGAAGCGAGTTTTCTCGGAACCGTCATTCCGAGAAGAACGAGTCCGGTCGGATCTCGAGCGGAAGGACACGTGGTCAGCTTTCCCGTGCGAAAGGGAGATCGGTTGAAGAAGGGGGATGTGATCGCCCAGCTTTCAACCCGTCTTCTCGAGATCGAGATCAGGGGGGCGAGGGCAGCCCTTTCTCTTCGCACCGAAGAACTCCTTGAGCTCAAGAATGGGTCGCGACCCGAAGAGATTCGACAGGCTCTGGCCCATCGCGACGGCGCTCAATCCATCTATGATTACACAAGAGCCAAGCTCAGCCGGATGGAGGATCTCCTTCGGATGGGGCAACTTGCCAGCCAGGACGAACTCGAAGAAACACGATCTCAGTCGCTCAATGCTTTTCAACTTCTCGAGGCGGCCAAAGCCAGGTACGAAGAGGTTCTCGCCGGTCCCAGGAAAGAGAAGATCGAGCAGGCCAGGGTTCGGGAGCTGGCCCAGCAAGAAGCAGTTCGACGGCTGGAGTTTCTCCTCTCTTTGTACACGATCAAGGCACCCTTCGATGGCTACATCACGACTGAATCAACCGAGGTCGGAGCGTGGCTGAACAGAGGGGGCCACGTGGTGGACCTTGTCGATCTGGAGGAAGTCGACATCCGGATCTATGTCGGCGAGGATATGATCTCCGGGCTTGACCTGGGTGCACCGTGTCAAGTCGTCGTGATGGCGCTTCCCGGGCAGTCCTTCGAAGGGAAGGTTCAGGCGGTTGTCCCTCTGGCGGAGACGAAAACCCGTGAGTTCCCGGTTCTGGTTCGAGTCGGGAATCCTGGTCATCGTTTGAAGGCGGGAATGACGGCTCGAGCACTCCTGCAGGTGGCGCCGCCCGAGCCGTCTCTTCTGGTAGAAAAAGATGCTCTTGTTCTGGGAGGCGCGACGCCCCTTGTGTTCGTTGTCGATCGTGCGGGGCAAGACTCCGCCGAGGGAACCGTCCGGCCGGTGTCGGTCGTGGTGGGGGAATCGAATGGAAGCAAGATTCAGATCCAGGGGGATCTCCACCCCGGTCAGGACGTGGTCATCCGTGGCAACGAAAGGCTGCGTGCCGGACAGTCTGTCCTGATCACGAAAAATCTGGATGAGAGGGGCTCTCGTCCATGAAGCTGATCGAGTCGTTTGTCAGAAATCCGGTGAAGGTCTCGGTCGGGGTCCTGATCGTTGGATTGTTCGGGGTCATCTCTCTCTGGAAGATGCCGGTTCAGCTGAGTCCTGAAGTTCAGGTGCCCACGATCAGCGTTCGCACAAGCTGGCCCGGAGCAAGCCCTCAAGAAATCGAACGTGAGATCGTCCAGGAGCAGGAAGAGCAGCTTCAAAGTGTTGAAGGGCTCACCCGGATGACTTCTCAGAGTGCAGACTCCAGCGGGTCCATCACCCTTGAGTTCAGTGTCGGGACCGATCTCTCCGAAGCCATTCTCCGGGTGAACACCCGTCTTCAGCAGGTTCCTGAATACCCGGAAGATGCGGATGAACCGGTCATCTCCGCGTCGAGTTCGGCGTCTCGCCCGATTGCATGGTTTGTGCTCAGCCAGACTCTTCCTGGGGAGGAAAAACAGGCCGAATTCCTGGTTCGCCACCCTCAGCATCGGGAGGCTCTTGATCTCATCAAACGAACGGATAATCCGAGTCTTGCCGTGCAGCGGATGCTCGAGCTGGCAAAGGATAACCCTGAAGTTCAGGAGATTGTTCCCGAGAAGATCGAGATCGCCCATCTTCGCCGTTTTGTCGAGGACTTCATCGAATCTCGGTTCGAAAGGGTTGCCGGAGTTGCTGATTCAAACATCTTTGGCGGTCGCTCCGAAGAGATGCAGGTCGTGGTTGATCCTCAGCGCCTGGCGTCGCGAAAACTCACCGTGCTGGACGTCCGACGGGCGCTGAACCAGCAGAACCTGGATGTGTCGGGAGGCGATTTCTGGGAGGGAAAACGTCGGTATGTGGTGAGAACTCTTGGTCAGTTCCGAAGCCCGGAGCAGGTCGGGAACTGCATCCTTTCCCGGCGAGAAGATTCAACGATCTATGTGCGAGATGTCGCCGAGGTCAGGCTCGGGTTCAAGAAACCGAGTGGTGTGGTCCGCCGATTTGGCGGAGAGACGATCGCCATCAACGTGCAGCGAGAAACCGGCGCCAACGTCCTGTCCGTGATGAAAGGGCTTTATGAGGCTCAGGATTCCCTCAACAAGAACCTGCTGGCCCAGCGCGGGCTCGTCCTTTTTCAAGCGTACGATGAGACCGAATACATTGATTCCTCCATTCAACTCGTGAATCAGAACATGGTGGTGGGGGGAATTCTTACCGTGTTCATTCTTTTGCTCTTCCTCCGGAGCGGGCGGTCGACCTTGATCGTGGGGCTTGCGATTCCCACAAGCGTGGTCGGGACATTCTTGCTTCTTGGACTCATGGGGCGTTCTTTGAACGTGATGAGTCTTGCGGGGATGGCCTTTGCCGTGGGAATGCTGGTTGATAACGCGGTGGTGGTTCTGGAGAACATCTACCGACACCACCAGGCCGGAGAGTCCGCTGCTCGAGCGGCGGTGAACGGGGCTACCGAAGTCTGGGGCGCGGTCGTCGCTTCGACCCTGACCACCCTGGCTGTGTTTGTTCCGGTTCTTTTCGTCGAGGAGGAGGCGGGGCAGCTTTTTCGCGATATCGCCCTGGCTATCAGTGCGGCGGTAGGGCTTTCTCTTCTCGTCTCCGTCATCGTGATTCCAACTGCCGCAAAGAGAATCCTCGGTCGGAGCAAGCGAACGATCATTCCGCTCGAGGGAGGATCGAATCCGGAGGGGCATTTATCCCTTCATCGCCCCGGCTCTTTTTCCTTCCTGCGTCCCTTTGATTTTCTCGGCCATGGCTTTGTCAATTGCGTCGTGAAGGGGAATCGTTGGTTGCTGGATGGGGTCGTCCGGCGCATCGTATTCGTCATCCTCTTGATCAGCATTTCCGGTTGGATGAGCTGGGCTCTCATGCCGAAGGTCGAGTATTTACCCTCCGGGAATCGAAACCTGATCTTTGGCATCATCTTGCCGCCCCCCGGCTACAACGTGGACGAGATGGTGAAGATGGGCTCGACGATCGAAGAGGGATTGCGACCCTATTGGGATGTGGACCCGGACCTCTACGATCCGGAAACATCCGAGTATCCACCCATTGCTGATTTCTTTTTCGTCGCTGCGGGAAGAAGTCTGTTCATGGGGCTTCGCTGTGCCGATCCCTTGCGCTGTGGCGAGCTTGTTCCCCTGGTGCAAAAAGCCGTGGGGGAACTTCCCGGCACTTTCGTGGTTGCCAAGCAAAGCAGCTTGTTTGAGCAGGGCCTCACCGGTGGAAGAACGATTGACATCGAAGTGGTCGGTCCCGACATCGAGCATTTGATCACCCTCGGGAGCACGATCATGGGGGGGATCGGCAAGTCGATCTCCGGTGCTCAGGCGAGGCCGTCTCCCAGCCTTGATCTCTCGAGCCCGGAGGTTCACGTGATTCCCAGGTGGGAACAGGCGGCGGAACTCGGGCTCAGCGCATCCGATCTGGGATATGCGGTGAACGCTCTGGTCGATGGCGCCTATGCAGGGGATTATTTTGCCGGCGGGGACAAGATCGATCTCACCATCATGGGGAAGGAACAATACGCTCAGCGGACCCAGGATCTGGAATCCCTCCCCATCGCAACGCCGCGAGGCGATCTGGTTCGCCTGGGGACAATTGCCCGAGTTCAGCTTGCAAGTGGTCCGGAGCAGATCAATCGTTCCGAGCGTCAGCGGACCATTACCATCGAGGTGACCCCTCCTCCTGAGATTGCCCTTGAAAGTGCGATGGAACGGATTCAGTCCGAGATTCTGGGGCCCCTCGATGAGAGCGGCGCCCTTTCTGGTGGATACCAGATCCGCCTGGCCGGCACGGCCGATAAGCTCAACGATACCTGGGTAGCCTTGCGCCTCAATCTCCTGCTCGCGGTGCTGATTACCTACCTTCTCATGGCGGCTCTGTTTGAATCCTGGGTCTATCCCCTGGTGATCATCTTGAGCGTTCCCTTCGGGGCGGTAGGTGGATTTCTCGGCCTCTGGGTGCTCAACCGATTTCTTCTGCAGCCGCTCGATGTCTTGACCATGCTGGGGTTTGTCATTCTGATCGGGACGGTGGTGAACAACGCGATTCTGATCGTGCATCAATCGCTTAATATCCTGCGGGAAAAGAGAGTTTCCAGCAAGGAAGCTGTCCTGGAATCTGTAAGAACGAGAATTCGTCCGATTTTCATGACGACCCTGACCTCGGTCTTTGGTCTCTCACCCCTTGTGCTCTTCCCCGGTGCGGGTAGTGAACTTTATCGAGGCCTTGGAAGCGTGGTTCTGGGAGGTCTCCTTGTTTCTTCCCTGTTCACTCTGTTCCTGGTGCCGACGCTCTTTAGCCTCACTCTCGAAACGAAGGAGAAGTTTCGCCGGGGAGGAGGAGAGGGGGACGGTGAGGAAGGGGATGATTCTTTGGATGTGTCCCCGACGAGGCGAACTCTTTCCCCTACGGGTACGGGCGATTGGAGTTCGGGTTGAGGCCGCGATCGAGACATCGATTCCTGGTCTTGCTGCCCCTCCTGCTTCTCTTGCTGGCCGGCTGCGGGGCTGATGGGGATTCCCGTGCTCTTGCGGAAGAGTCGAGCCGAATCGTCTCTCTTGCTCCGAGCTTGACGGAGATCGTTTTTGCCCTGGGGGCTTCGGAGCGATTGGTGGGTGTGACCGATTTTTGCGATTACCCACCCGAAGCAAAAGATCTCCCCAGTCTTGGTGGATTTCGAAATCTGAACCTGGAAACGGTTCTTCGGCTCTCTCCGGACCTTGCGTTGACCCTGACCTATGATGCGGCCGATGCAGGAAAGAGCCTCAAGGATCTCGGGATTCCGGTCCTTTCGGTTCCCAGCGAAAGGGTGGGGGAGGTTCTCGGTTCGATCCGGATCATCGGGGAGCGTCTTGGCCGGGAGAAGGAAGCGGAGTCTCTTGTTGCAGGAATCGAGGAAGAACTCCGACTTGTCGAGGTTGCGGTTTCTTCCGTTTCGAGGCCGCGAGTGCTTCTGGTGGCCGGACGTGACCCTCAGGGTCTTGCGGACCTCTATGCCGCGGGGCCGGATAGTTTTCTGGGCGAAATCGTGGAGTTGTCCGGGGGAACCAATGTAGTCTTGCCTTCTTCCATCAGCTTTCCCACTCTATCCAAAGAAGCAATCGTTGTTGCCGATCCCCAGGTTATTATCGAGCTTCCGTTGACCGGGGTCGAGGCCGTGGCTTCGGAGGAGGAAAGAGCCGAGGTGTGGTCCCAGCTCCCGACCTTGTCAGCGGTCAAGAACCGACGGATTCACGTTCTTCGAGGGAACGCAGCGATGCGGCCAGGGCCTCGGATGGCAGAGGTTGTGCGGGAGCTGTTTGGAATCCTTCATCCGGCAGTGCCTGAAGAGAAAATCAAGCAAGAGTAGTGGGAAAAGTCTTTCATGAGCCCCGCCCCGATTCTAGAGCTCCGCGAGGCTTCGTTCTCTTACGGGACCGAAGTGATTTTTGAGAACCTCTTCTTGAGCGTTCAACTCGGAGA
The DNA here is from genome assembly GCA_029260825.1 of Planctomycetota bacterium. Lineage (GTDB taxonomy): Bacteria > Planctomycetota > JACOTG01 > JACOTG01 > JAJDCM01 > JAJDCM01. The sequence goes on from JAJDCM010000079.1 coordinate 18,718, forward strand.
ATTCCACGGGATCATCGGCCCGAACGGAGCCGGAAAGACGACTCTGTTGAAGGTTCTCGCCGGGATTCTCGAGCCGGATCAGGGGACGGTCTCCTTATTCGGTCGCCCGATCCGGGACGAACCGCGGATGGAAGTCGCTCGAAAGGTTGCGATCGTTCCCCAGGAGACGGGTCTTAACTTCGGGTTTTCGGTCTTCGAAGTGGTGCTCATGGGACGATTTCCTCACGTGGGGCTTCTGGGTCTTGAAACCGATAAGGACGAGGCTTTTGCTCGGGAGGCTCTGGTTCGAACCGGCACGGAGCACCTTGCCGATCGGCTCTTCAATGAGCTTTCCGGGGGAGAGCGACAGCTCGTCGTGGTGGCCCGGGCTCTTGCCCAGAATCCAAGAATCTTGCTTCTGGATGAGCCCACAGCCTCTTTGGATCTTCGACATCAAGTTGACATTTCTCGGTTATTGCGAGGCCTTTGCAGCGAAGGATTGCTGACGGCGGTAGTGGTAACCCACGATGTGAACTTCGTGACCCAGCACTGCACCGGGGCAACTCTCTTCGCTCGCGGAAAGGTGCTTTCCGCCGGAGCACCCAAAGATGTGGTGACTCCTGCGCTTTTGAAAGATGCGTTCGGAGTCGAAGTCGATCTTCTGGTCGATCCCAAGACCGGGGCTCCGGTTGTCGTGTCCCGCCGCGCGGTGAAGGGAGGCGGATCGTGAAGGGAAAAAAGGGAATTCGATGGGTGGTGGGGCTATCGGTCCTTCTTGTCACGGTAGGAGTTACCTGTCTCTTCATCGGTCAGGAGTCTCTTGATCTTGGCCGTGCTCTCGATTCTTCGATTGCTCCTTCGGAGAACTCCGATGCCTCGATCCTCTTTCGTCTACGCCTTCCAAGGATCTTGCTCGCCGTGCTGGTGGGGGGAGGCCTTTCGGTAGCCGGCTGTTCGTTTCAAGCCTTGCTTCGGAACTCACTGGCGACTCCATTTACCCTGGGAGTGTCTGGAGGGGCCTCGTTGGGAGCTGTTCTGGCCATCTACCTGGGTCTGGAATTTACTCTTCTTGGGCTCTCGACCGTTCCCATTTTCGGGATCTTTGGGTCGATCTTCTCCGTGCTCTTGATTTATATGCTGGCGCGGACGGGTGGACGGCTTCCGACGGTTACCCTGCTTCTTGCCGGTGTCACCTATAACTTTTTTTGCTCGGCGGTGATCCTGTTCATTCACTATCTTGCTGACCCAGGTCAGGCCCATAGAATGATCTACTGGCTGATGGGGAGTCTCGATGTCGTGGGAATGTCTTCGGTGGTCAACTTGTTGCCCATCGTCCTCGTGACCACGGTTGTTCTCTGTCTCCTTGCCCGTAGTTTTAACGTCCTGACCCTTGGGGATGATACGGCCCTTGGTCTGGGGGTCAACGTCGATCGAACCCGCAAGATTTCCTTTGTTCTTGCTTCGGCTCTCACCGGTTCGGTCATCGCGGCATCCGGTCCGATCGTCTTCATCGGGCTGATCGTTCCTCATGCGATGAGACTTCTCCTCGGTCCTGATCACCGCACCCTTCTTCCGGCGTCTTTCTTGATGGGGGGAGTGTTTCTCATCCTCTGCGACACTCTTGCCCGGACCATGATCCCTCAGGGAGAATTGCCGGTCGGTGTTCTGACGGGGATGTGCGGGGGGCCTTTCTTTATCTGGCTGCTGCGAAGCAGGAAGCGAGAGATCGTGCTCTGACGACCTCACTCTAACGGCATGTTCTTTGTCTGTTAGGATTTAGCCGCATTTGCATATCTCATTCCATGCCTTGGTCTTATTTGAGTTTTTGCAGATTTTGCCTCTCCTCGATTTTCAGATCTCGGTCTACAATGAGCTCTGGCTGGGGTATTTCTTGGAGATGTGAGATGACGGTTCAGCGACGGATGACATTGGCTTTTGTCGGTTTTCTGGGGTCGATCCTGCTCGTGACGGGAACGGCGGGGGCGACAGGCAATCTTGACTGGAGTGGAGTTCGGGTACTGCGAAGTTCCACCGTTTTGTCGGTGAAGACTCCTTTCCTTGCGAATCATTACAAGGTTCTAAGAGGTGCCGCTCCATCTTCAAGGATCGTCCGGTTGTCTGATCTGGAAGATGATCCCGAGGCTTCCGATCTGGACGAAGCTCTCGTGAACAGATGTCTCGATCCCTGGATCCAGGATCAGTTGCGCCCGTTTCTTGGCCTGGGGTACTGGCAACCGACCCGGCGTTATCGGGGAGAGATCACCCTACTTTATGGACCGATATCTTACCGGGCTCTGATCGAGAGTCAGGCACTTGAGACATCCACAAGAGGACTCCGCTACCTGACCTTCATCGCCACCAACGGTTTTGACGATGAACGACCTCGCTGGCCTGCTCGCGTTCGAGGCTGGCATCACGACCCGGAAAGTCTTGAGTTTGTTCAGGGCCTTCTCATCGAGCTCGGACCGACACTGGTGGAGCTGGGTCTGCTGGCGGAGTAAGGGCACCGAAAGCCGCCGGTTCTCTGCTATGATCCCGCCATGAAGGGTGCTAGCCAAGTCTCATCTCCTTCGGCGCCAGCAGTTCTCGTGGCGCGAAGCGCCTTCGTCCTCCTCGGGGGGCGAGTCATCTCTGCGTGCCTGTCGCTGGTCGGCCTCATGCTGCTGGGCAGTCATCTCACCAGGGCGGAGTTTGGCCTCTACAGCTACGTTGTGACTCTTTTTTGTCTCTTCAACGTGCTGATCGGGTTTGGCGGAAATGTGGTCGCCACGGCAGAAATGGCTCGGGCGCCCGCACATGCCCCACAAACCTTGGGTGCCCTTCTTTCCCTTCGATTCTGCCTCGCCACGGTGGCTGTTTTCATCTACGGCGCGTTGATCGTCCTCACCGAAGAGGGCCGGAACCGGGGTTCTCTTCTGCTTGTCGCTCCCTTTCTTCTGGGTTCGGGCCTTGCCGGGATGGAAGCCTACTTTCACTCCAAGCAAAAGATGAGGATACCGGTCACGTCTCAGCTCCTGTCTCAGGCTGTCAATGTCTTGATCTTGATCTGGCTGTGCAGTCGGGGCAAGCTGACCCTGCTTACCGCGTGTCTTCTCACCGCCGCTGCTCTTGGATTCGGTCATGCGATCACGTTTCTTCGCGGGCTTTCTCAGGTGCGGCCTCACTGGGTTTGGTCGCTAAAACCGGCACTCTCTCTCCTGAAAACCTGCTATCCCCAGGGAGTTGCCACCGTATTTTGTGTGCTCTACTTTCATCTGGATACGGTGATGCTGCGGCATATGAAGGGAGCGGAAGAAACGGCAACCTACGGTGCGGGTTACCGGGTCTTCTCCTTTTGCGTCATGATGCCGACCCTGGTTGCGGTTGCCCTTCTTCCCGAACTTTCCCGGGGGCGGGATTCGTTCCTGCGCATGTACGGAGCCGCATTTCAGGCACTTTTGACCTTCGGCCTTACGTCAGCCGTGATCATGTTGATGCTCTCAAAAGACGTTCTGGATCTCATTTATCCGGCGGGGAAGTTTGATTCAACGGCCCCGGTTCTTCAGGTGCTATTTTTTGCGTTTGCCGGTGTGAGCCTCGGTGCTTTTGCCTCGGCTTCCCTCGTTGCTCTGGGAAAGCAGAAGGTCTGGGCATGGATCACTTTTGTCGGGCTCATCTTGAATCTCGGGATGAACTTCTTTTTGATTCCTCGGCATGGGGCTCTTGGGGCGGCGGTGGCAACCTGTGGGACGGAAGGCTTTGTTGCCGTTGCGGGAAGCCTTCTTGTCTGGCGAATCGGAGGTTGTGGCCCGAGAGTGGCCGGAGTCGGGGAAGCGGTGGTCGTAGCCGCGGCTGGCGGGACGATTGCCTGGCTGCTAAGGGGGCAGCCCTTCTATGTCTGGATTTCCGGACTTGCCCTCGCCGGTGCTCTTTTCATCTTTCTTCGACATCGGCCGCTGATCCTGCGGGTATTCAAGGAACAAGAGGCGATCGCTCCCGTCGAGAAAGAGTCTGGACGAGAAAAAAAATGAATGCGGCTTCGAAAGTGGTGGCCCTTGACTACCGCCCGGTGGTTCTCCATTCAGCGGGAATCGGGCGCTATGCGCGAGGTCTTGTTCGGGGACTCTCTTCCCTGGGTGAGGAAGAGCTCTCCGGATTTCGGTTCGTCCTCTTCACTCTATTCTTCAAGAGATTTCGCCAGGAACTTGAGGGTGCGTTTGTGCCCGGAAGTTCCAGGTTCGAGCTTCGCGCCCGCAGGATTCCCGGGAAGATGATTCGTCTTGCGGGGAAGAGAGGTCGCTACTTTCTCGAGCCCATGTTGGGGCGAGTTGACGCCTTCCATTATACCGACTATCTTCTCCCTCCTTTCTCAGGGCCTGAACTCATCACGACGATTCACGATGCAGCCTTTCTTCATCCCGAATCCTGGCTCCCGGAACGACACCGGGATTGGATGGTCCGCTGGTCGGACGAGTCGGCTCGATCGTCTCGGCTGGTGCTGACGGTTTCCAATGCGAGTCGGGATGACCTGATCGACCGACTCTCGGTGGATCGAGACAAGATTCGGGTGGTGCCGCTTGCCGCCGATGAGACTTTCTTTTCGTGCGAGAACCCCGGTCGAATCGAGGAGGTTCTCCGCCGCGTCGGTGTCGTTTCCGAATATGTTCTCTATGTTGGCACTCTTGAGCCCCGCAAGAACCTGAGTCGGCTCTTGCGGGCGTTTGCGCGGCTGCGTCAACGGGGGCGCAGGGAAGTTCTTGTCCTTGCGGGAGGGCGAGGCTGGCGAAACGAAGAATTTGATGAGGTGCTCTCCTCCCTTTCCCTCCGCCCGGGAGTCGACGTGATTCTCCCCGGTTACTTTCCGGAGGAGGATCTGCCTGCTCTCTATCAAGGGGCGAAGCTCTTCGTATATCCTTCGTTGTGGGAGGGGTTCGGTTTGCCGGTCCTCGAAGCGTTTGCTTCGGGAGTCCCAGTCATTACGTCGTCGGTCTCCTCGCTCCCTGAGGTCGCGGGAGATGCTGCTCAGCTTGTCCATCCTGAAGATGAAGATGCTCTTTTTGATTCCATGGAAAGGCTTCTGGAGGATGGGAAAGAGCGGGATCGACTCTCGTCCGCGGGCAAGAAGAGAGCCCGTACTTTTTCCTGGAAGGAGACGGCGAGAAAGACTCTCTCGGTCTATCGAGAAGCGCTCGATCTATAAGGTGTTTTTTCTCAAAACAGGAGACTTGTCTTGAACAACACGGCCATTCGACTTGGCGTCACCTTTATCCTCCTATTGGGCTGCCTCTCACGAGCCTTTGCCCTGGAGATTCCGGAATCGGTCAAGGCCTCGGTTCGAGCTCGGGTTGATCGTGGCACGGTCGCCGGAATCGTGGTAGGGCTCACCGATCAGGATGGGATTGCCTACTATTGCTTCGGAACGATGGAGAGACAATCGGGGGCGAGACCAACGGGGGAGAGACCATCGGGGGAGAGACCATCGGGTTCCGTGCCCGACAAGACATCCGTCTTTGAAATCGGCTCCATCAGTAAGGTCTTTACCGGGATTCTCCTCGCCGAGATGGCCCTCAAGGGAGAGGTCTCGTTGACCGATCCTGTCGACAAATACCTGCCCAAGAGCGTCAAGGCACCGAAATTCAAGGGGCGGTCGATCACCCTGGTTGACCTCTCGACTCAGACTTCGGGTCTACCCCGGATGCCCAGCAATTTTGCTCCCAAAGACCCGATGAATCCCTTTGCCGACTACACGGTTGCTCAGCTCTACGAGTATCTGGGAAGTGTCAAGATTCAAAAGAAGATCGGAGAGACTTACGCCTACTCAAACGTTGGTGTTGGTTTGCTCGGGCACATTCTTGAACTCGCTTCGGGAAAGTCTTACGAGGAGTTGGTCACCGACCGGATCTGCAAGGTGCTCAAGCTCAAGGATACCGGGATCACCTTGAATGAAGATCAAACCCGACGCCTTGCCAGGGGCCACAACGGAATCAACCAGGTATCCAACTGGGACATTCCGACGCTTGCTGGAGCAGGAGCGCTACGATCAACGGGTCACGATATGCTCCTTTTTCTTCAAGCAAACATGATGGCGTCGAAGACGGCTGCAGAATCATCATCGAACAAGGACGCAGGAAGAACAGCCCTGCTCGCCGCCATGCGAGAAAGCCATGAGCCGCGACATCAGGCGGGATCGTCCGGGATGAAAATAGGCTTGGGGTGGCATATTCGAACGGGGAAGGCAGGGGATACGGTGTGGCACAACGGCGGTACCGGTGGCTACCGTGCGTTTGCCGGCTTCTTGTCGGGGACGAAACGGGGAGCGGTTGTTCTGACGAATTCTACCGGGATCGGTTCGGACGATATCGGCTTTCATCTCCTTGATGAAAGCGTTCCCTTGAGATGAGGGCTTCCATCGAACGGATTGCCCCGAGTCGCCGTGTTCATCACTCTTTGTCAAGCTTGACCGCTGTTCCGTAGGCAAGAAGCTCGGCCGCGCCTGACATGACTTGTGAGGTCACGAAGCGGATGTTGATGATCGCATCGGCTCCGAGTTTTTCGGCTTGAGCTTCCATCCGGCGAACGCTCTCTGCTCGGGATTCGACGATCATCTCGGTGTACTCCTTGATCTCTCCTCCGACCAGAGTGCGAAGTCCGGCCATGATGTCTTTGCCGATATGCTTGGCGCGAATCGTGCTGCCGCGGACGAGACCCAAACAGTCGCTGACTCGAAACCCGGCAACAAAATCTGTGGTGACCATGATCATGGGGAGTTCTCCTTGCGGGGCGTTTTATTTCAGTCGTCGTCGAGTAATTGTCGATCGCTTTGTCGGTTCTCGAAGCGTTCCCAGATCAGGGAACCGAAGAGGAGAAGCAGACCGGCGGTCGCCGCAATGAGCCCAATCTTCACCGGTAGCGGCAGCATCTGGAGCCAGGGCCAAACGGCTCGGAGCGGCTTGATCAACCAGGTGCACAGGAAGAGGATCCCGGTCACGATCAGCAAGAACCCGACGATACGGGTGAATCGAATCATGGTTCGAGATCTCCTTCGGTGCGTCGATCTTGCATCCTCTCGAGGATCAGAGACAGGATGACGAGAGCCGCCCCCGTGATACAAAGACCCAGGCCGATTTCAAGTTGAGCCGGAAGGTCGATGAACTTCAGGGCAAGGACCGAGCTTTCATACAGACCGGAGGCGACGAGGAGGAGGAGACCTCCCCGCCACAAGAAGAGTCCGACCAGGTGAGTCGCCTTCATTCTTCTGCCTCAGAGCAGTCGCTCAAACTCGTGAATCATCCGGGCTATCCCTTCATCTTGTCCACTTCTCCGCACGTAGTCTTGACCGCCGAAACGGAATGTTGAAGTGCGGCGCTTTCCTCGCTGGTGAGATCGAGCTCGATGATCTTCTCCATTCCATTTCGCCCGAGGATCGTGGGGACGCCAACGAAGAGATTGTCGATCCCGTATTCACCCTGGCACAAGACACAGCTTGGAATGATTTCCTGCTTATCGTAGGCAATCGCCTCCACCATGGAAAGAGCTGACCAGGCAGGAGAGACGAACGCGGAGCCCGAACCAAGGAGTCCCACAACTTCACCCCCGGCCTTGCGAGTTCGGTCTTCGATCGAGCTCAGCTCTTCTTCGGAGATGAAGGAAGTAACAGGCATGCCAGCGATACGACAGCAGCTTCGGATCGGAACCATGGTGTCGCCGTGTCCACCCAGCACCATGGCCTGGACGTTGGACACGGAAACGTTGGCGGCCTTGGCGACGAAGTATCGATAGCGTGCTCCATCAAGAGCGCCCGCCATGCCGAGGATTTTGTTTCGCTCCGGTTTGAGATTCCGATAGAGGGTATAGACGATCGCGTCGAGCGGGTTCGCGATGGAGACGATCAAAGCATCTTTGCAAAAAGTGCGGATGCCTTCGGAGACGTCATCCGTGATCTTCAGGTTGATCTTGAGGAGTTCTTCTCGGGTGGGAAACGTGCCGTCCGGGCGGACGCTTCGGGGGACTCCCGCGGTGTTGATGACGAGGTCACAGCCATCGAGGACGTTGAATTCCTTCCCGGCGACGTAATCGACATCGCTTCCGATATGGGGCGTTCCTTCGGCGATATCGAGGCATTTTCCTTTGGCGAGATCGGGTGGCTTGATGTCCACAAGAGCCACGGTCCTGGCGAGTCGACGGGAAACGACCTCCTGGGCCAATACGCCGCCAATCATGCCTCCGCCGATCAATCCGATCTTGTTGAGCATCGCTCCATCACTCCTGCTGATATTATTATGGGTGTTCCTGGTGTCTGACAAGATCGGGAGATTAACCCCAGGCGTGGCTCAGGTCAAACCTCTTTAGGGAGGAGCTGGAGGCTTTTGTTCGGGCCGGTTGCCCCGCGGGCGTAAACACCTTGTCTGGTTCATCTCTAGAACTTCTGATCCACTCTATTAGAATCTTGGACATGAAATCATCTCTCCTGTTTTCGATATTGCTTGTCGGATTGCTCGGGTGCTCACCGAGGCCCTCGCCTTTTGTTCAGCCGGCCCCTGTTCAGCGGCTCGAGCTGTCTGTCACCGACTCGAAGGATCCTGAGGAAGGGCTAGAAGTCGGGGTCCACCACGAGATTCTCGCTGAAATGGGCCTGTGGTCCCTGGACGGCGGAAAGGGCGAGCGGACCATGTTGTCCGAATATGCCGAGCTGAACCGACTTTCTCTTTCGCCCGGGAAGACCCTTCGACTCGGTATGCGGGGAAACTTCGATCCGATCCAGCTCGGAGGGCTCAAGATCGGCTATTCCCTTGTGGACGGGGCGGAGGAGGTCTTGATCCGTGCGATTTGCATGCGGCGGAAAAAGGTGGTTGCATCATCGAAGCCGACGAAAGTAAGGGGAGGGGAGCCGACTGGCGGTTCGATCACCATCCTTCTTCAGGCTGAGGCCTCCAAAAAGGGGGAAAAGCTGGTCCATGGGGACAAGCTTTTCTTGACCTTCAAAGGGACGAAGGGAGCCGTCGTTGTTCATTCGGTTCAGGAGCTCCTGACCTCCCGGGATGATTCGTCGGATGAGTTGCCGATGGTGATTCTTGCGGGAGAGGCACGTCGCGGCTTTTGGCTTTCCTCGCGAGAAACCCGTCGCCAGGAAGTCGCCATCGCCCGTGACTCGAAACTCTCTTTTTCCTATGGCCTGACTCCGCGGCTTTGCGAGGGAATTGCGGGAGCCAGCCTACGTGTCACCGTCGTCTCCGATACGAAGGAGTCAGAACACGGGATCAATTTTTCCACGGCGGACTTCGGATCAAAATGGCTCAACTACGAGGTCGATCTCGCCGAATTTGGCGGCAGCATGGCGGAAGTGCGATTTTCACTCCTCACCCGTGACGGGGAAACGAGGCACTGTCCGGTAGCGGATGTAGCCATATTTACTCAAAAAGGCGCCCCACAAACCGTGGTCTTGATTTCGAGTGATACTCATCGGGGCGATCACCTTGGACTGGCGGAAAGCGGTATCAATGTGCGGACTCCGGCTCTTGATGCTCTGGCAAGGAAGGGAATCTTCTTTGAAGATTGTCAGTCGCCGACAAACCTGACGATCCCATCTCACGTGAGCTTGATGACGGGAATCCATCTTCGGGACCATCGAATCCTCGACAATCGAACCCCGCTTGCTCCTTCGGCGAGGACGCTCGCGGAGCGTTTTCAGGAGGCTGGCTACGTCACTCTGGCTTCCGTGAGCGCTCCCTTTCTTCGGCCCGAAGTGAGTGGGCTCGGTCAGGGTTTCGATCGGGTCGCCTGGCCTCCCTACAAGAGTCCGATTCGGGACGCGGCAGATACGATCGGGATGATTCGAGGCTGGCTTCCCGATGTTGCCAACCGGTCGGTGTTCGTGTGGATTCATCTTTTTGATGCTCACCACCCGTATGAGCCCCCGGGTGAATTCAATCGCCTCTACTACGAGGAGGGAAAGGATCCGTTTGACTCCAAGCTCCCGGATCCGGGAATTCCGTCTTCCATCCTGCCGCCCGAGCTGAAAGGGATTCGAGACCTCGACTTTCCAAAGTCCCAGTATCGGGCAGAAGTCACCTATCTGGATTCCTCCCTCAAGGCCCTGTTTGACGACAGTAGGGTCCAGAGCGGCATCGTGGCTTTTGTCGCCGATCATGGTGAGTGCCTCGGGCAGCGAAATATCTACTTCAGTCATGGAGGTCTTTACCCGGCAAATCTTCACATTCCTCTGATTCTCAGCTGGCCGGGTGCTCCCGGTGGGACGCGAATTCCACAGCGGGTCACCCATCTGGATCTGGCTCGCACTCTTTTGAATCTGGCGAGCCTGAGGGACGTGGAGTTTCCGGGTGCAGATCTTGTGGATCACGTTGGAAAGAAAGGGAGAGATGAGCAGGCAGAAGCGACTTTCGCTCTTCAGGCGGGGGGAGCGGCAGCATCCATTACTCAAGGGGAGTATCACCTGGTACTTCACCTGGAAGACAACGCTCCGTTGTTCGGAATCGGCAAGAACGTCAAGCATGAGGTAGAGCTCTATCATCCCGGGAGGGACCCGCTTTGTCAGGAGAATCTGGTCGACAAGGAAAGCTTGCAAGCGAAGAAGTTGCGGGCTCGACTGGTTGAATGGCTGGCATCTTCTCGGAATCTCTCGCTCACCGGAGAGAGTATCAACGATCCGGCTCTACTCGAAAAGCTGAAGATGTTGGGCTACCATGACCATACAACCCAGCAAGTCACGGACTGGTTCGAGAAGGATGAATGCAAGTGGTGCCAGCGGTTCGAGTAGGAAAGAGATTTCTCTCCCCGTTGGTCGGGGCGGGGATCTTGTTGCTATCGGGGTGCCAGAGTGCTCCCCTCTGTTCACCCGAGTGGCCATCTGACCTCTCCGACCTGGGAGATGACTGGAAGATTGCTCGGATAGCCCTTCACGTCCATTCCGACGCCTCCTTTGATGCGAATGGAAGGATCGAAGATCTTGTCGAGGCGGCCGAAGACACCGGGGTCGATGTCGTCATCGTTACCGACCATGACTCCCGAGAAAAGTCCGTCGAGGCGGGATTCCACGGCGAGACTCTGGTGATCGTGGGGGAGGAAACGGGGACGAAGTCTCACGTTCTTTCTCTGGGCGGAGAAAACCCGGTTGCGCCGGGGCTCGAAGGAGCTGCTTTGATCCGCGGGATTCAAGATGTTGGCGGTTACTCTCTTGTTGCCCATCCCGCCCTCGGCTCGGAAGAAGATCGGGAATCGGTTCTTGCCGGATCCCAGGGCCTGGAAGTCTACAGTCTCTCCACGGACGTACTCTCAGCCAGTCGATGGGAGATTGTCTTCAAGGCTCTGTTTTCCCTCTGGCTCTTTCCGGATGCAACGGTTCGTTCTCTCGTGGATCGGCCGGAAATCGGTTTTGAACTCTGGGATGAAATCCTATCGACCCGCTCTTTTGCCGGTGTCGGTGCTGTGGATTCTCACGGAACCTACGGCCTGACTCATCAGGCCTCTTTTCGAGCGGTTCAGACTCATGTTCTTGTTCGAACCGTGGATGAGAAGAATGTGCTTGAGGCCCTTCGATCGGGACGTTGTCATGTGACCTTTGAGTCCTTGGAGGAGGTTCCCTACTTCCTGTTTGCAATCACCGACGAGCGGGATCAGATGTGGTTGGAAGGGGAAAGTGTTTCCTGGAGAGAGGGGATGCAGGCATGGATTCGCACTCCCAGGGCCTCCGACATCCGGCTTCTCAGAAACGGGAATGAGTTTCGAAGGGAGGAGGGGGAGCAGCTATTGGCCGCAATTCCAGGGCCCGGGGTGTATCGAGTCGAAGTCTATCTTGGGGGGGATTTGTGGATCTTCTCGAACGCCGTTCGAGTTGAGTCGCATGAGTAGTACAGTGAAGCACGCGGCTAGTTTGAGGGAGTGCCTGAGCTTTTCACTTCTTGAACGGGGGAGCTACCGCATACATAGGATTGTCCCCATCCATCGGTAGTGTATTCGTTGCTATTAATGAGGAGACCGTAAGACTTCAGGGTAGCCAGCATCGTGGTGTAGTTCGTTGAAAGTGCTCCCTCGGTCGCCAGGAGAAGTTTGTTATACCGCTCAACGGCCGAATTGATGACAACGAGCTCTCGGTCGGTGGTTTCTCGGCTGACTTCATTGGAGTTGAAACGGATAACGATGTCATCACTATACTTCCCGCCGCCGACGACTCCATCTCGCCCCTTGCTGGTGAGCCTTCGAGTAAAGGCGTCGATGGTGGCAAGGATATAGTCATTTCCCCAGGCATCTTTGGCCATGTCGTCGGTTTCGTTTGCACCCAGATTCGGGTTGCAGGAATGATAGGGGCCTGCCCATCCCGACCGGGCGGGTGTGTTTGCAACAAGGCTCGTGAGTACGGGCGGAAAGACCCCGGTATCTCGGTAGTAGCGGATACAGGATTGAGACAGGTATTCGAGCTCTTCTTCCGTTTCCGATACCCGGGTGTTGTCCACCCAGCGGCTGATGGTGGGTGCCGAGACGGCAGCCATCAAGGCGAGGATGGAGAGCGACACCGTCATTTCAAGGAGTGTGAACCCCTGCTCTTTTTTCGTTTCTGGCATTCGAAGCCCTACGAAATGGGCGGGCCGACACTGACGGCCGAGAGAATAATGGGATCGCCGGTAACGAGGTAGGTCTGGTTCCACCCGTCGGCGTAGTAGATGAGTTGAGCTTCAACTCCGGACGGGATGTATTCGCCATCCTGAAGAAGAGCAAGGATGTTCGGCCACGTATCGGGAGCCAGCGGAACGTCTTCAAGGGTATTGTACGT
>JAJDCM010000080.1 GCA_029260825.1 Planctomycetota bacterium
TGATGAGGACTCCGAAAAGAAGTGCCTCCATCGGCTCAATCCGTCCCGCGGGAATCGGGCGTTGCTTGGTCCGATCCATGAGACGATCAAGATCTCGCTCGATGTACTGATTCAGCGCAGAAGCTCCGGCAGCAACGAAGGCGATCCCAAGAAGGGTAAGAGCGAAAGTCGAAAGGCTCTTACTTGCCGAGGGAGCAAGAAGGAAACCAAAAGCCACCGTCACCAGAACCAGAGCTGAAAGCCGGGCTTTGGTGAGATCGAGCCAGTCTTTTACTCGGAGTCGTGGCCTTGAAATGTCTACGGTAAGAGCCTCGGAGGTTCCACTCATGACCCGGCTCCCTCCGCAATGGCGTCAGAAGAAAGAGACACGTCGGGTTGGGGGGAAAGCAAAGACCTGTGGAGTCGAAGAACGAGCAGCACGCCGGTTCCAAAGACAAGGGATCCCATCACCATGTGACTTGAACGGAAGAGGATCTGCCAGGATGCCGGTGTCAAGGTCGGTTCAACAATAAACGTAGCCATCCAGGCTCCGAGTCCCAGGAACAACTGCACCAGGGTCAGAGTGAGCAAGAACATGCCGGGACGACGAAGTTGAGTCTGGCTTTTCTCCAGTGCAACGAGGCGGAACGCAAGAATGGTGACGTGAAGAATCACCAGGAATGCGCCACCCATGTGGATGACCAAGCCGAGAACGACGCCGGTCTGTCGGACGTACGAACCGATGGCCAGCTGAAGATACACAAGAATCAGGGTGATCCAGGCCAGGCGCTTCAGCCGGCGAGCCTGTTCCTGGGTCTTGGCCTCCGGGCGCTCGAACCAGCCAACGGATGTAACAACGGAAAGGAGGACCATGAGGGCAAAGAGTGCTTGTGCCGTCGCCGCGTGAATCATTGCAAGCATGACCCTCATCGGCTCCACGTCCTCCCCCCCTCCGGTCAGGTTCAACATGAACTCCTGAATCTCGGGGTTCGAGATGGCCAGGACCCGAAGGCCCCCAAGGGCACCTTGAAAACAGACGCCGACGAGAGCAAGAACCCCGAGGTTCTTGACCCAGCGGCGAGAATCTTTGAGGAACAACACAACCGTCAGTGCAATGGTGAGAAGTCCCAGAGCCCAGCCGATCATTCGATGACCGTGCTCATAAAAGACATTTCCAACCATTGGCGGAAGTAGTTCGCCGTAGGATAGCGGCCAATCCGGGACGGAGTCACCCGCGTCCATCGTGGTCACCATCGACCCTGCGGTAATCATGACGAAAGTCATGACCGTCAGGGTGACGGCCATCCGATGGCACCATCGAATTGATGGTGGCCGAGACGATGTCTCTCGAAGTTGTCCTGTACTGTCCATCCGCCGACTACGCCTTTTCGAGTTTCCGTGCCTGGGGTAGGTAGTCTTCATCGACCAGCGGGCTTGCGTATTCGTAAGGCCCTCGGTAAACCGTCGGCAGTTCGGGGCCAAAGTTGCCATGAGGAGCCGGGGATGTGGTTTCCCACTCCAGGCTGTTGCATCCCCAGGGGTTGTTTCCGACCTTCTTGCCGGCAAAGAGAGACCAGAACAGATTCAGGGCGAAGATCAGCTGAACTGCTCCGAGCATGAACGCCGCCATGGTCATGAACTCGTTGAGTCCCTGGACGTCGGCGAGAAACTCATAACCGGTCTCGTTCACCTTATCCCAACCAAACGCGATTCGACGCGGGTGGCCAGCCATTCCGAGAATGTGCATCGGGAAGAAAGTGGCGTTGAAAAAGACGAACGTGAGGACGGTGTGAATTTTCCCGAGTCCCGAGTTCATGTTCCGACCGAACATCTTCGGGAACCAGTGATAGATGGCGGCGAAGATGGCAAACATACTGCCGCCAAAGAGCACGTAGTGGATATGTCCGACGATGAAGTAGGTGTCATGGATGTAAATGTCGACCGGAGTCGATGCCATGAAGATTCCGGAAAGTCCACCGATCACGAACATGGCGACAAATGAGATCGCATTCAGCATCGCCGGGTTGAGACGCATGTTGGATTGCCACATGGTTCCCAGCCAATTGAACGTCTTGATCGCGGAAGGAAGGGCAATCATCATCGTCGAGATCATGAATGTCATTCCAAGAGCCGGATTCATTCCCGACTGGAACATGTGGTGACCCCACACGATGAATCCGAGTCCGGCAATCGCCCCCATGGAATAAACCATGGGCTTGTAGCCAAAGACCGGTTTTCGAGCATGGGTGGAGAGGATGTCCGAAACAAAACCCATTCCCGGAAGAATCATGATGTATACGGCGGGGTGGGAATAGAACCAGAAGAGGTGCTGCCACAGGAGAGGCTGACCTCCTCCACGGGGAAGGAAGAACGTTCCTCCCAAGGTCCGGTCCATGATCAACATGAAGAGAGCCGATGCGAGAACCGGCGTACCAAAGACCACCAGAATCGCGGTGATGAAGAGTGCCCAGGTTGAAAGGGGCATTCTCATCATGGTCATTCCCGGGGCGCGCATCTTGATGATGGTCGTGATGTAGTTGACCGATCCCATGATGGACGAGAAGCCGAGAATGAACAGGCTGATACACCAACAGGTCTGACCCCAGTTTGATCCGGGTGTTGGCACCACATTACTATAGGCAGTACTGATCGCACTCAACGTCGGATAGGACGTCCAGCCTGCTGCGGCGTGACCCCCTTCCACAAAAAATCCGATCAACATGATGACGAGCGCCGGAGGAACCATCCAGTAAGACAACATGTTCAGGATGGGGAACGCCATGTCTCGGGCACCAATCTGAAGTGGAATCAGAAAGTTGCCGAATGCACCGGTAAGAAGCGGAATGACCACGAAGAAGATCATGACGGAACCGTGCATGGTCATCATCATGGTGTAGAACTCGCCGCCCATGGTGTAGACCGTTTCACCGGCTGCGTTCTCGGTTGCGTTGACCATCGATTCCGGGAACATCTCGCCCATGGGGAGATCGTATGGCCAGGCCAGCTGCCATCGGATTCCGAGGGCCAGGAGCCCGCCAAGCACGAACAAAAGCAACCCAGTGAAGAGAAACTGGATTCCAATGATCTTGTGATCGGTGGAGAAGACGTACTTCTTGATGAACCCCATGTCGTGGTGTTCATCGTGATGAGCAGCGCCGGCCTGCTCTGCCGTCCCAACGGCAGTACTCATAGTATTGACTCCGTTTTGCGTTCGAATCCGCAAGTGACTGATGATCGGTCACTCTCGCGGTGCTGATTCCGTTCGTCACACCCGTTCCTAGTGGTCCGCGTGTTCCTCGAGAGGCTCGATCTCCAGTTCTCCGCCGGCTCGCTCCCAATCGTCCCAGATTTCCGGGCGACTGAACTGTGCGGCCTCCACGGATTGCTTGGCAAGCCAGGTATCGAATTCACCTTGAGCGAGGATCGACAGGGTCCCCTTCATGGTGTGATGCTCGATGCCGCAAAGCTCCGTGCATGCAATTTCATAGTTGAACTTTTCATCCCCGCGCTCGCTTCGCGCTTGCAGGGTCGTCTTGGTGGCCTGGAACCAGGCACTCATTCGCATTCCAGGAATGACATCCTGTTTGAAGCGAAGATGAGGCAGGAACAAGCTGTGGATGACGTCCAGGGAACGAATTTCGAGGATGACGTTCTTGTTCACCGGAACATAGAGTTCCTTGATGGTGCAGGGATCGTCTTCCGTATCGAAAATACCGTCCGTGCCCGCATACCTGAAGTTCCATTCGAACTGTTTGGCAAAGACCTGAATGACCACGCTATCGCTCTTGTCGGGCGTGTCCATTTTCACGAGCGCCCAGGTCTTTGTCTGATAGAAGGCAAGAAAAAGGAGAATCGCAGCTGGCACCAAAGTCCAGATGATCTCCAGTTTGTGGCTCCCGTGAACGTGCTGAGCCTTCTTGCCCTCTTTATGACGAAATCGAATCAAAGCAATCACCAGCACTGTCATGGTCACGATGAAGGTAATCGTCGTGATCACGAGAATGAGGTTGAACTGATGATCGATTTCGCCGCCGAAAGTCGAGATGTTCTCCGGGAGGCCCCAGCCGTCCGCCCGTCCCTCCGTAGCCAGGAGGAAGACGGGAGCCAGGACTCCCAGAAGCATCTTCGTGATCGTGCAGTGCATGAAGATGAATCCTCGGAAATACGAGTCGCTTACTTGGAGAAGGTGAACTCGATGGTCTTGCTATCGCCGTCCGCCACCGTGATTTTCTGAGTTTGGGTGCCAAGAGCCTCATGAACGGCGGCAATTTCGTAATCGCCAGGGGGAAGCTTGGGCAGCTCAAAGGCTCCGCCAGCAGCGGTCACATCATGAAGAGTGTGATAGACGATGTTGGCATAAGATCTCATCCAGGAGTGAACATCGCACTCGACCGGGGCCATGATCTCTTCCCGGCTGAACTTCTGGTCGTCTGATTGATTGAAGACCTGAGAAAAATTGAACGCCTTGTTCTTCTTTCCCTTGAAGTGAACATTGTGCTTGGTCTCGTCTGAGCTCTTGACCGTGACCGTTTGGCCGGCCATGATGCCGAAGACGTGAGGCATGTAGGTGCATCCTTTTTGCTCCAGCATCACCGGAGTGGAAGGAACCTTGAATTCCCATTTGTCAGCACCCGACTTCACGTAGACGAACACATTGGCGATGGTGTTGTCGTCGCCGATCAAATAGGTTTCGTCGTTCGGCGCCGTGGGGTGCTGGGCCATGCAGAAGTCGTCGCCCTGAATTCGGATTTTTTTGACCGTGGGCTTGTCGCCTTTGAACATGACTTTGCCAGAGACGGAGGCAGTCGCCTTCGCGGCCGGGAAAGGAGTTCGGTCCCCTCCACCGGAAGCCTTCGACCCGCCATCATCCGTCTTGGTCGGGGTCGCATCGCCTCCACCGCCGGCATCGTCACCTCCGCCACATCCGGTAAGAGTAAACGTCGCAGAGAGCGCAACTGACAGGAACACAATCAGTGCTCGATTAAAAAATTGAGTGGTCATGATGAACCGCCTTTCCTCCAGGGCTTTCTTCAGCACCTTCGTATTACTTGGATCCGAGGATCTCACTTTCTTGTTCGGTAAACTGCCACATGTAGCGAACGAACAACTCGACGTGATCTCCCTTGTAGTTCGCCATACTCGCGGGAGGCTTATCTTGAGTGACCCAACGTTCTTCGTCGGGCTTATAGATGAAGAGTCCGGTAGGCATTTGAGTTCCGGGCATGAGCTGCGCCGGGTCTAGCAACCACCGTTTGATCCAGTCGGGTTTGAGTCGCTCTCGGGTGAATGCGAAGCTCGGCGCGATGATGTCTTCCGTAAAGGAAGCCGGGTCATCGCTTGTAGCGTGACATTTCAGACAGTCCGCGGCAAGAAACGCATCTCGGGCCATCGTGAGCTCTTGATCCGATAGGGGTTGGACGCTGGGCTGGATGTACGGAGATGGCTGGGTTGCCATTGCGTTGAAGAACCGGACGAGCTTGGCGACTTCAATATCCGACAGGTAGAACGTTGGCATGCGGATATCGAGGTAGGGTCGAACGCCGTTCTTGTGGGGATTGGTGTCGCTGAGTGCCGGATTCGCGAGGAAGCCGGCGAGCCACTCTGGATTGGCCCGGAAGCCCTCACCGACGAGACTAGGCGGTGCCTTCTCGGTGTTCTGCTGGTAAATGACCATGTCCTGAATTTCGGGAAGTTCACCCGGCGTGACCTGGTGGCACCCGACGCAGTTGTACTTCTTGATCACGGACCAACCGTCCGCGATGTCTTTCTTCATCCCTTTCGGGTTGTGATAGAACCGCTCAGGATAGCGAGAATCAACGGATCCAAGAAGGAACGTGGTCAGAGCTAGGTTTTGCTCCTCGTCCAGGTGGAAGTCAGGCATCCGCAACTTTTCCAGCGGGTTGGCCTTTTCTTTTCCCAGGTCAAAGTAGTCGGGTCGATGAGTTGTGTTGCGGGGATCGCTCTCATCGTCAACGTGCAGGCCGATTTTCCGCTGGAAGAAGCTCTTATGGTCATACCATCCCTCGCGGTCGGCATCGTGAGTTAGGAGACCAAAGTCGAGTCGATCCTTGGGCTTACTTCCTTCCACGGTGAGCTCGGTTCCGATGGGGCCTTCCAGCTCAAACCCGGCGATTTCGTGACAACCTGCGCAACCAAAATGGCGCACAAGCTTGTCCCCCATCGCCCGATAAGAAACATCCTCCATATACGAGGTGTCAGGAAGGTTGTCGGAGCCTGGTGTCTTCTGGGTCATGAGATAGCTTGCAACGTCTCGAGCTTCCTCGATGGTCAGACGAAGACTCGGCATGACTGTCATGTTCTGATTGACGATCGGCTCACCGGTCTGGGGACAAAGGGCATTGTCTTCGTCAAACTCGAAGGGGAGGCCCTTTTCGTCGTAATCGGCCGCCGTGAGGTCACGGCCAAGTGCCGGACTGTAGGGAGCAAGCCTCTGACGTGGGTTGAAGATCCATCGGACCATATAGTTATAGTTAATCTTCTCGCCGATGCGACTGAGGTTGGCGGCAAACGTCCCGCCAATCTCGTTCGAGCCGGTGCCGTTTGAGTGGCAACCGAGACATCCTCGGCTTTCAAACAATTCCTGACCTCGTCCGGCATCGCCCGTTTCCTGGGCCGGGGCGGAGGCCGGAAGCGCCGCCTGCCAGATGGACGCAGAAACTGCTTTCAGTTGATCTACGCTGAGGCGGAAATGAGGCATTTTTGTCCCCTCGCGGAAAGCGTGGGGTGCGGCCAGCCAGATGGGAATCCAGTCCCGGTTCAGCTTGGCTTTGATTTCTTTCAGATTCGGTCCGGGGCGCTTTCTCTGACGGATCAGAGAAACCTGAGTTTTCGAGAGTTCACTCATCTCGGTGGTGAAGGCGCTCATCTCAAGAGTTGATTTCTTGATGGTACTGAGGGCTTCTTCCACCTGTTCGTCCGTCGAATCTCGATTCTCGGCAACTTCGTTGTATTGGCCGATCTTCTTGTCGAGGGTCGACATTCTTCGATCGAGGCTTCCCTTGGCCTGAACCACGGCCTGAATATCAAGCACATCTTGATTGAAATGCTCTCGTCGATGGCAACCCCAGCAACCGAGATTCTGGAAAAGCTCAAGCCCTCTGTTCAGGGTGGGAGCTCCCTCTACATGCATGGTGCCTTCATGACACTGGAGGCAACCAGCTTCCGTGTTTTCTGCATCGAAGAGAGGCCACAGCCAGTGCTTGTATTTCCCGTGGGCCTTTTCGACGGATCGTGTAGCGATCCCATTGCCGCCGTGGCAAGGACTACAGCCGAGTTCATCTGGATTGTGAATGTCGAGAAGTTCCCGGCGAGGATGGCTAGCGTAGACCCCGTGACCGTCCATGTCGGCTGCGGTGATGTCGATGGGCTGTCTTGCCCCGAGGTGACATGATTCGCACCGGTCGACAAGATCTACATCGGCGACATGGATTTGCTTGATCTCGACGTTGAATTCATCAAGTCCGCGCTTGAGTCCGTTCAGCTGATCAACAGACAGGCCGGTGAGGCGGCGGGAGACGAGGCTTGCCCGTCGATTGCGAAAGGTGTCGGCTTCTCGGGTCGCATTCGCTCGAGCTTGAATGAGGCTTGCGCGCTCTTCTTTGAGCTTCGTGAATTCGGCGAGAAGTTGATCGAAGGTGTAGCTCTCGCTGCTTCCCTCGACTTCGAAGGGGCCCTTCTTGAACTCAGCCATCTCGTTTCGCCTCGAGTCTTTTTGATTCTCGTTGGCGATTTCGAGCTCCCAGTTCATCTGATTGACCCGGCCACGAACTTTCTGGAGCGACTTGCTCAATGTGGCAATCTGGGGATTGACCTCTTTGTTCAGCTTGCGGTCGATCTCGGTGACCTCATCCGCGGTGGAGGACTGAGCGGACTCCATCTCCGCGGTGAGTGCCTCGTAGTCATCGCTACTGCGGATCCGACTTTCTTCATCGACGAGACCGGGTTCGACCTTATCCAGATAGCTGGCATAAAGGTCGACAAACGTCTTCTGGTAGCCCTTCCACGGGCGCATGGTGACAACTTCATCCCAGAAGGCCCACACGGTGCTCACCAGGAGAAGCACTGAAGCAATGCTCAGCGACCAACTCATGGAAGAGTCGACAATGGGATCCTTTACCTTCGGTTCCTTGGCCATGACCGTTACCTTGTCTTATTCTCGTTGTTCACAACACCCGAAACGATTTCCGGGCACGTTGCTAAATGTTGAACCAGGGAGTGATCAGAACGTACTTGATTCTGAACATGTGCCAGATGACCGCTTTTACCGGAAGGGCAAGCATGGTGATCCAGAGGAACTGCACCGTTCCATATTGAATGAGGTTCATCTTCTTGTAGGTCGATGCCATCTTCTTGACGAAGAAGACATGAGTGATCCCACCGGTCACCACCACAAACGCGATGAGTGCCACGACTCCGAAGATGGCCATCAGTAGAGGGTTCTCAAGACCGAAGATCTGGGGCAGATGGACATAGGCCTCATCGACTTGACGATGATGGTCCCAGGTCATCCCCGGCCAGAAGAGCATCCAACCTGGTCCGCGTAAGAACACTCCTATGATGATCAGAATGATCCAGAGGAAATGGAATCCGAACATGTAGGTGATCATCGCGAACTTGCGCTGAGCGAAGGTGTAGTAGCCGCTTCCGAGAGGATTCACATCCACGAATGGGATGGCCATGAGGCCGACCACAATCAGGGATGGGAGAACGACTCCGGCGATCCAAGGATCGAAGTAGACCAGCATCTCCTGCAACCCGAGGAAGTACCAGGGCGCCTTCGAAGGGTTCATGGTGAGGTTCGGGTTGGCAGGCTCTTCAAGGGGTGCGTCCAGGAGAATGGACCAGACCAGCATGATGACCGTAATGATCACGGCGACGAGAAACTCGATCCGTAAGAGGTACGGCCAAACGTGAACGAGCTTATCCCAGCCCTTGCTATACGGCTCTACTTTCCGGTGATGGGTCTTTGCCATCTCCGGGTCCGATTCGAGCTTCTTGATCAGACGATCATTGGCAAAGGCCTGTTTCAGCCCCAGCCACGTGAAGTAGGGTAGCAGGAGGAGAATAAGGACGATCGGTATGTTGTCCGGAAGAGTCGTGATCTTCCACAACTGTGCCCAGTCCATTGTTTGCCGTACTCCTGATTTTGCGCCTCATCTTCGGCCCGCGAAGAAGGCGAGGGAATTTAACCTCGAATGACTTGATCGGACTCTGACTCGAGCAGCATCGGGGCGGGACCCGAGATGCCGCCATCCTTCCGGACTCTCCAGAAGTGGACGATCATGAAGATGGACGCCAGCACAGGGATGGCAATGCAGTGCCAGATGTAGGCCCGGAGCAAGGCGTTTGCATCCACGATTGATCCGCCAAGGAGTGCAAACCGCACATCATTGAACGCGGTCATTCCGAGTTCGGGGCCACCGGGGCCCTCATGGCCAAGAAGCGGTGTCGCTCGAGCCATGTTGGTTCCGACGGTTACGGCCCAGAAGCCGAGCTGATCGTCCGGCAAAAGATAGCCGGTAAAGGACATGAGAAGGGTCAATACGAGAAGGATGACGCCCACGGACCAGTTGAACTCCCGGGGCTTCTTGTAAGAGCCGGTGAAGAACACCCGCATCATGTGAAGCCAGGCCGTGATGATCATGGCGTGGGCGGCCCAGCGATGCATGTTTCGCAGGATTTTCCCGAATGGAACGTTATGTTCGAGATATTGAATATCTCGGAAGGCCACCACTTTGGAGGGGTGGTAATAGAACATCAGAAAGATGCCCGTCAGGGTGAGAATAATGAATAGATAGAAGGTGATTCCGCCCATTCCCCAGGTAAACGAGAACCGAACCGCGTCTCGGTTGATTCTTGCGGGATGCAGATGAAGAAATACGTTCTGGAGGACGGCCAGGGAGCGGTTTCTTGGCTTCTCATCGAGAGGATGACGGAAGATCGACTTCCATACCCTTCCCTCTCTGGGCTTCAGCAACATGGGGATGGCTTCCCGGCTCTTTTCCTTCAGCTCCTGGAGAGGGCCATCCTTCTTGCCGTTACCATTTGCCCCGGCAGGGTCGTTTCCGTTCGTGTTTTTCGGTTCTTCCATCGCTCTGTCCTAGATTTGGCTATCCCGACCGCCTTGTGCGGCCTTCCCTGGATCGAGGCCAGTCGAACTCAGGGTGATGATCAAGCGGCCCGGAATTAAACGGGGATAGAGACCCCTTTTTCCTTCCAGTCGTCAGGACCAAAGAGTCTGGACTTATCCACGATGATCTGGCCTTCCGGATCGAGTTCCACGTAGGCTCGATCCATGGGGCGCGGGGCAGGCCCTTCAAAGTTCACACCCTCGGAATCGAAGCCACTTCCATGGCAAGGGCACTTGAACTTGTTTTCGCTCTCTTTCCAGTCGGGAGTGCAACCAAGGTGACTGCACTTCGCGAAGATGACGTAAAGGCTAGAAGGGTCGCGCACCACCCAGATGCGGTAAGCTTGCTGAAATTTGGTGTCGACACCCAACCCGAAGTCGTCGGGGAAGCCGATCTTGAACCGGGTGCTCGGTTCAAACAGGACCCGGGGGAAAAAGAAGCGAAGGGTTGCGAAAAGCCACAGGCCTAAAACGCCTGTTGTGCTCGCCCACACCATTTTTCGACGGGTAATGAGCCCCTTGTCCACCTCCACGGCGCCCTTCTTGGCGGCCGGCTTCTTTGCTGCCGGAGGGGGAGCTGCCTTGTCCTTGGCCGGTTCTTTTGGAGGAGACGCCGGAGTCTTGGGAGACGCCGGGTTGTCTGCCGCCGCACCCTTGGGAGTAGCACCACCGCCGGCTGGCGGCGTTGCACCTTGGTCTTTTCCAGGGGTACCATCTTCAGGTTTATCAGCTGCCATGCGGAGGGGCCTCCTACCCATGAAATCCGCCGGGAGAAAACGGGGAAACTTGCCCGATAGATTAAGAGCAAAAGGTCGGGTGTCAAGAAACCCCGGCCCACGGAAGACCTCCCTCTTCGATGGCGGCTCATTTCCCGCCGGAGAACACGGAACTTCGGAGGCGGAAAGAGCCGTCTTGATGGAGGTCATGGACCCCGGTCTTCGGGAACCACAGCACCGCTCAAATGACTGGTAAGCATCAACCTAGGATGGGTTTCCGAAAGAAATCGGGAAGTCTGGGAGGAGAGGCTCAGCTCGGAAAAACAAACCACTCTTGCTTTCAAGGACCGAGGACTGGGAGCCAAGACTGAGTCATAATTTTTTAAAATAGTTCCTGTTTCCCAGGATTATTTTCTTCGATTTTCTGGGCTGTCCGGCGCGGTCTCGAGGCCCCCCAAGGATGGAATCGCTTTTGTATCCAACAAAAATGATTAGAAGCCGATGTCGGCGAGGAGCCCGGAAGCTCGTTCCTCGAAGGCATTGCAGATGGCGAGAAGGCTCTCCATGCTGGGCATATGGGTTCCTCGTTCGATGGAGCTGAGCTGGGATATGCTGACTCCGCTTCGGTGGGCAAGATCCTTTAATCCCCACTTCCGTTCGGTTCGCATGACTTTGATTCGGTGGCCGAGGCGCTCCCGCAGTCGTTCTTGTTGGCTCTGGCCAAGGCCGTAGGAAGAGACGGCTCGGGACAGGGTTTCGCGAAATTCGGTGAGGGAAAACGGCTTTGCCAGGTAGTCGAACACCTGCATCCGAAAAGTGGCCCTCATATCGTCAAGGGAGGGGTAACCCGTGAGGATGATCACGCACAGGTCATCGTGGGCCTTCCGCAGATCCGCCAGGACCTCTTCACCTCGAAACTCGCCCATCTTCATGTCAAGGAAGACGACGTCGGGGCGGCGCGATGAAAGCCCACGGAAGAGGTCGGTTGGATGTTGAAAGAAGCGAACCGTGTGCCCCTCATCGCTCAGGATGTCTTCCATGTACTGGCAGAAATCCTTGTCATCATCCATGACCGCGACATCGAGCTTGGGAACGTCTTTTGGGTCAAGAGGTGAATCGTCAACCCCTTCCGGGTTTTCTGACGGAGAAGCAGGTTTCATGGCTTGTATTGTCCTATTCCCGCCCCGGCTCGCCTAGTGGGGACTACTTTTTGCTTTTCTGCAATCGTACCTGTTGCACTCGCGAGAGCTCTTCGGACTCTTCACCCGGGTACGTCCTCCTCCTGAGGCCTCAAGAGCGTCACCTCAAAGCAGGCCCCACCCTCCTTGCGATTTCTGGCGATAATGACGCCACCATGCTGATTGATGATCCCTTCGGCCACCGCAAGTCCGAGACCGGAGCCCCGGGCGTCCAGACGGCTCGTCACGAAAGGCTCAAAGATCTTGGGAATGATTTCGGGCTTGATGCCCCCTCCGTTGTCCTCAAATCGGAGGGTTAGCCAGCTTCTCTTATCTCGAAGGTTCTCTTCACTGACCACCGAGAGGCGGCCCTTTTCTCCAAGGGCGTTCACTCCATTTCTCAACAGGTTTACGAAGACTTGAAGAAGGCGATCCGAGTTTCCAATCACCTCGTCGGTTTCTTTGGTGTGGTTCAGAAATTCCACGGAGCGGGCGTTTCGGTCCAGACGAACCAGGGACCATGCCTCGTTCACAAGAGGGCGCACGGCAACCGCAGTCAGGACCTGGGTGCGGGCCCGAGCAAAATCGAGAAGGCTTTCACTGATGCTTCGGATTCTCTGAGTCACGCGAAGCATGCGCTGGAGACGATCGGAATCTCGGGGTTCCGTGCTGTTTTCGAGGAGCTTTTCGAGAGAGCCTTGAAGGACGGCAAGTGGAGTATTGAGCTCGTGGGCGACTCCTGCGCTCAGCATTCCAAGGCTGACGAGTCGGTCCTGATCGGCCAGGTTCTGCTTTGCGGTTTCGAGGAGATGATTCTTGCGTTTCAGGTCGCCAGCGGTTTCCTCCAGGCGGGTGAGTGCTTCCTCCAGTTCTCGTTGATGCTGGCGGAGGGAGGAAACGGTTAGATTGCGGGAACTCATGATTTTCCCGATTTCGTCCTGAAAGATGAGTTCCTGAGGAATGAGCTCATGGGCCCGGTCATCACGTTGAGAGGCCGCATCGGCGAGGAGCCAGCGACGGATCGGTCGATAAACATAGTAGGGAAGAATCAGGAATTCCAGGACCACAACTGCCAGCCCATAGATCACCACCACGGCGATTCCGAGCTTGAGTCGGAGCCCGGATACCGTTGCTTCCTCACCAGTATACGACGATGTATGAGAGAGGCCGGCAATGTCCTCCAGGAAGGGATTGATCAGAGAAAAAAAGGTGAGGACCAGGAGAGCAAAGAAGATGTTGTGGAGAATCATCATCTTCTTGCGAATGGAAAGGGCGTTGAATGTTTGCAGTAGCTTCATATCAAAAAAAGAAGCCTTCCGGCCAGGACCGGAAGGCTCCATCGCTAGTCATTTCGTTCGACGCTTTTGGTTATTGAATGACAAAAACGAAAGCATCGGTCTGGTCGATCTTCTGGGTTCCGAAGTCCCCGATGTTCAAGCGCAGGAAGAATCGTTGTTGTGGCGCGTTGTTCGGAATGCGGACCCGGGCCGTGACACAGATCTTCTGGCTGGGACCGAGGGTCACGCTGCGAGGGCCTTCGATCGGATTCTGATTTGCCGAGGTTCCGTTGGAAAGAGCAGCCTCGAGCCATCCGTCAAAGGTCTGGTTCTGGGCCGTGTTGTTCTGCACGACCACATCAAAGAGCAGGTTCGTACCCTGGGAGACGGTCCCGGATTGGGGCGTCATGGTAATGCTCACGTTGGGAGTTTCGCTCGAGATGACCTGGAAGACTTCATTGCCACCAAGATCGGTGATGTAGATCTCGCCCTGGTTGTCTTCGCCAAACGACGAAATGTCTCGAATCGAGCCAACATTTGGGGTCAGAGCTGCGGTGCGGTCTGCCACGTCGCTCATTCCACCGACGCTAGGTGTTCCGGTCCAGATCCGGTCTGAGCACCAATCGGCCCAGAAAGCCGAGCCGTGGAGGGAAGGAATCGCGCTGCCACGATAGACATAGCCACCGGTGATCGAGCAGCCGGAGCCGCGTCCGTAGGTGTGAATCGGATTCACGTTGCCGGAAGGTGGTGGGCCCCCGACTCCCGGAGTTGCAATCGAGCCTTCTCGAAGCCGCCATCCATAGTTTTCGCCACCCACGCTCGCGCCGGAGACGTAATTGATTTCTTCCTGGGTCACCTGACCAACGTCGGCGATCATCAGGGCTCCGTTGGCACGATCGAAGCTGAAGCGCCACGGATTGCGGGCACCGAGCGCCCAGATTTCATCGAGGGTCCCTGGGTCCAAGACAAAGGGATTGTCGCTTGGAATCGCATACGGTGAGCCTCCATCCACATCGATGCGGAGGATCTTACCCAGCAGCGTTGTGGGAGTTTGGCTTCGGTTGCCCGGATCGTTTCCCGAACCCCCATCGCCAAGCCCGATGTACAGGTAGCCGTCATTGGGGCTGAAGGCGATCTGTCCACCGTTGTGATTGCTGAACGGCTGGGATTGGGTGAGGATCGTTGCGCGAGTCGCCGGGTCGATGTTGTAAGGATCGGACGCGGAAACCGTGTAACGGTTGATTCGACTTGAACCGGAAGTGTTGACGTAGTGAACGTAGAGGAACCGGTTGTTCTGGAAATCCGGATGGAAAGCGGCGCTGAATACCCCCCGCTCATCGGAAAGACTGAACGGATTGAAGCTCTGATTGGCTCCGGTCTCATTTCTGAGATTCAGGGCAACGACATGCTCGGCGGGGTTGGAACTGTTGATCGGGAAGACCCATCGTAGCCGGCCCGTTTTTTCCACCACGAGAATTCGCTCGTTGTCTCCGGGAGCAGCGGTGACGAAGATCGGGTTGCTGAGACCCGTCGGCCCATAGACTCGCTTCGTTGTGATGTTGGGTGAGCCTGCTTCCGCAACGGGAGCGAGCATACAGAGAACGGCCAGGACGATGCCGGCCCATGCCACCCTCGACACGAGCTTTTTCATAGAGTGTCTCCTCTAGATGTAATGTTGGAGATTGCCTGCATTGATGGCGATCCCACGCGTTGAAAACCCTTCCTTGACGCAAACCCAGTTCGGGAAATCACCCGGCGGCACTCGATCGTAGACCTTAGCGGTGGGGATGGAGTGCTGTCGCAGGTTGCCTGATCATACCGTATTCTCTGCCATGGATCAAATTCTTGCTTGACAAAGGGTTGGATCCGGAGGGAAAACCGGGTTTTCTTGGTTTTTTGCCGTTTTTTATTGCCGGGTTCATGCTGAAATCGGACCCAGATCTCCGCCGGCGAGTTCTGTTCTGGCGGAGCCTTCGAGTTAGGCCTTCGGGGAGGTGACTCTTGGCAGCCGAATTTGACGACAAGAAACGGGTGATCCGCCGCGGGACCTACCCGGAATTGACGCTTCCTGGGGTGCTTGTCGGGTACGTCCTCGGCGGTGTCCTGGCGGTGTCGATCGGATATGCGAGCCTGAAGCTCGGCTTCTCCATCGAAGGCTCCGAACTTGCCGCGATTCTCGGATTCGGCATCCTCCGCGGAGTCCTTCGCCGGACCAGTATCGTCGAGAACAACATCAACCAGAGCCTCGCGAGCGCTGTGAACGCTGCCTCAGCAGGAATGATGTTCTCGATACCGGCTCTCTTCATCCTCGGCTACACCGACTTTAACGTGCCGCTCATGGTCATCGGCTGCATCTCGGGAGCAATTCTGGGAATCGCCTTTGTGATCCCCCTCCGAAAGCAGATGATCGATTTTGAACGGCTTCCGTTTCCCGGCGGGATCGCCGTGGCGACCATCCTAAAATCTCCGGGTGCGGGCATCCAAAAAGCCAAGCTTCTCCTCGGGGGAGCCCTTCTCAGCGGTCTTGTCAAAGTGGCGAGCGAACTGACCGGAGAGCATGAAATCCCCATCGGTACCTGGATCGGTCTTCCGGATTACATGAACGGAATCTGGGAGATCTCGGTCATGACGATCGGGGTCGGGTTTATCGCCGGACGCGGAGGGGTCTTCTTCATTGTCGGTGGTTATGTTTGCTACTGGATTCTCGCCCCGATCTTGAGCGCTCAAGGACTCCTTCCGACCGAGGCCGAGTACACCGCGATGGGATACAGCAGTGTCGCCTCCTACCTTCGAGCCGGACTCTTTCGACCGGTCGGAATTGGAATGCTGATCGGTGGAGCGATTACGGGAGTCGCCCTGGCCTTCCCTCTTGTGGTCAGCGCCATTCGCAGCATGCAACAGGCGTCAAAGAGTAAATCAGCAGCCTCGAACGATGAGCTACCGATCAAGCTGCTTTACTTCGCGATCCTGGGAGCCTTCGTTCTTCTTCTGGTCATCGCCATTCTCTCGGTTCCCAACATGGGTCTTGCCCAGGGCGCCCTCATGGCCCTTCTCGGGACATTGTGGATCTGGATGGCCGGCGTGATTCTCTCCGAGTGTATTGGCAGGACCAACTGGTCCCCCCTCTCCGGGATGACCCTCATCGGCATCACGATCCTCATCTTTGTCGCGAGCGGTCTGGGGGATCGGAACACGGTCGTTGCGTCGGTCATGATCGGGGCCGCCATGTGTGTTGCCATGTCCCAGGCTACTGACCTCATGTTGGACCTGAAGACGGGTTATCTGGTGGGTGCTCTTCCTAAGAAACAGCAAATTGCTCAGTTTCTCGGCGCCTGGCTGGGGCCTCTCCTCGTCATGGGGCTCATCTTTGTGCTCCATAGCGATGATCCTCTCGGCGGCGATAAATATGAAGCTCCCCAGGGGCGAGCGCTTCAAAGTGTGATCAGTGGACTCATGGGTGGAAATGCTCCCACCGAGAAATATATGGCCGGCGCCGGACTGGGCGCAATCCTCAGTGCAAGCGGCATCGGCGGGCTTGGCATCCTGGTCGGATTGGGATTCTACCTCTCGTTTGGTGTCGTTTTGACTTACACGATCGGGACGGTGGCCCGGGTGTTTTCCGACAAGAAATTCGGGGAGCGATTCAGCGAGGAAACCGGAATTCCGGTCGCTGCTGGATTCATCGTGGGAGAAGCCCTGATCGGGGTGTTCTTTGCCGTAAAGAATATTATCTTGGCTGGTTCCTAGGGAGATTGACCGTGAAAACGCTTGGATTCTTGATGATTACGGTCGGCTTCCTCGGGGCTTCCTGGGTGTCAGTGCAGCATGAAACCGAGATCAATTGGGTATACTTCGGAGGGCCGGTGGCTCTGGCAGTGATCGGGGTGGCTCTGGCTCGCATGGGAGCAAAAAGCGAGGCCAACGAGAGTGAAACCCTCCATCAGAACATGCTGGACTTGAATGAGAGCATCGACCGCATCGTCGAGAACATCATCAAGTTCGACGACAGCAAGGCCGGCCAGAGTCCCTATGATTTTTACGGGAAGATCGATGAGCTTTTCCCCAAAGACCTGGCGACTTTCGTTGAGGCGCGAAAAAGCATCGGTCATATTTTCGGTCTCCCGGCCTACGCGGATGTGATGAACAGTTTTGCCGCCGGAGAACGTTATCTCAACCGGGTGTGGTCGTGCTCTGTCGATGGATATATTGACGAGGCTCTCGAGTATATTTCCCGCTCCCGCGTCCAGTTCATCGAAACCCAGGGAAAGCTAAAAGCGCTCGGAGAGAAGGGGAACCCGACAGGTATTCCGTCCCCCTCCTGACCCATTGCTTGATAGTTTTCCGATGGAGGTCAGGGTTCCAGGCGTCTTTGCCGAAAAGAACAAGGAACAAGTTGCCTTCGGACCTATTGTTCGGGGTGTTCCGAGCGCAAGAGTCTTTTCGAGCTTTTTAGCCACAACTCCATCGAGGGTCCAGAGATGATTATCGTCATGAAGGCCGACATTCGGCCAGATTCGGATGAAGTCCGAGAAGTCGTCAAAGCAGCCGAGCGATATCCGAAAGTGACGACCGAGGTTCGGGCAATCGAGGGAGCGACTCGTTGTCTCACCGAGGTTTATCTCCTGGGAAGCACGGGAGTTGTGCCTCTGGACATTTTCGAGGAATATTCCGCGGTCGAGAAAGTGATTCGAATCCGCGAGAAGTATCGCTCGATTGGCCGTCACGAGGGGCAGGCCGAGTCGGTCGGCTTTGAGTATCAGGGCCTTCATTTCGGCCAGGACACCTTTCATATCTTCCCCGGTCTTTGTGCGGTCGATAACCCCGAACATACCGAGCTCATGTTCCAAGCCCTTCAGGACGTTGGGATTGAGACCGCGCGTGCCGGTGCATACAAGCCCCGTACGAGCCCCTACGACTTCCAGGGACTCGGTCACAAGTGCCTTCCGTACGTTTTTGAGCTCGCAGGCAAGTACGGCATCAAGGTCGTCAGCATGGAAGTGACTCACGAGACCCAGGTCGAGGAGATCATCCAGGGTCTCCAGCAAGCGGGTAACCCAACCGGTGTCATGCTTCAGATCGGCACCAGAAATGCTCAGAACTTCGAGCTGTTGAAGATCGTCGGCCAGCAAAACGAGCTCCCGGTTCTCTACAAGCGCGGAATGGGAATCACGCTGGAGGAGTCGTTCAACGCTTGTGAATACATCGCCAGCGGAGGAAATCACCGGATTGTCTTCTGTCTTCGAGGCATGAAAACGAACCTTGGGGACCCGCATCGAAACTTCGTTGACTTTGCACACGTACCTGTGGTTAAGAGGGTTACGAGGCTTCCCGTTTGCGTTGACCCCTCCCACTCGGTCGGGCGCAAGGTGCTTGCTCCAGATGGTCTCACCGACATCCACCATGCGACCGCCCAGGGGATTATCGCCGGCGCGAACATGGTCCTTGTCGACTTCCATCCCCGTCCGGAGCTCGCCCTCTGTGATGGGCCACAAGCTCTTCTGATTCCGGAACTTCAGCATTTCGTGGATGACGTGAATCTCGTGCGAAATAGCTACCTGGAACGAGTTGAGCTCGCAAAGTCGTGCCAGTTTGCGGTCGAGGCGTAGACGGATCGGGGGCTTCCATTTGTGAAGCCCCCCCCCCCAAGCTAACTTCCGCCAGCCCCAGGCAACACCTTCCCTTTCCCCGAGTATTCCGTCCGTTTGCGGGTTATAATAGGGCTTCGAAACTGCACTTGACGCCCTGTTGAGGACCCTCATGTGATGATGCCACGGTGCACTGCGAGGCTCGCCCAGGCCCCGGTCCTTTCCCTCCTGTTCCTTCAGGCCGCCCTTTTCTTCCTGGCCGGCTCGGTTTCTGCCGCTCCCCTCGACTTCGATCGAAATGTAGGGTTCACCGACGCGGACGCAGCTCATCTGTTGCGTCGAGCCGGGTTTTCCGCCACGCCTGAGGAGGTCCAGCAATTCGCTGGGATGGGCAGAGAGAAAGCGGTGGACACCCTGATCTTCTACGAGGAGATCTCCTATCCCGAGAACGCCCCTCCCTTCCATCAGAGCGACGTCTTGGCGCTTGAGAAGCGTCTCCTGGCGGGAGATCTTGATCAAGACACCCGGGCTCGATCCTTGCGGCTTCTTGCCAAGGTCGATGAGATGCACATGCAACGTCTCCGTGACTGGTGGATCGAGAGGATGGTGGATTCCCCCCGGCCTCTCGAAGAGAAGATGACTCTCTTCTGGCACGGGCATTTCACCAGCGGTTACCGGGAGGTGCAAAGTTCCCGGATGATGCTCGAACAGAACCGTTTTCTCCGGGACAACGCGCTTTCTCGCTTCAAGAACTTGCTCCGAGGAATCAGTCGAGATGGAGCAATGCTTCGGTATCTCGATAATTCTCGCAACGTGAAATCGAGCCCCAACGAAAACTATGCCCGTGAGCTGATGGAGCTCTTTACCCTGGGTGAGGGCAACTACAGCGAAAAGGATGTTCGAGAGACCGCACGGGCCTTTACGGGTTGGGGGACAAGTCTCCAGGGATTTCGGGTCGACAAGAACAATCACGATCGATCGAACAAGACCATCTTTGGTGCCCGGGGTCACTTCAACGGGGATCATGTCATCTCTCTTCTCCTTCTCCACCCCCAGTCGTCCAGGTATATCGCAAGAAAGCTCTGGGAGTTTTTTGTGGCTCCGAATCCAGATTCTTCCCTGATCGATAGCCTGGCAATCGTGGTTCGGGAGTCCAAATTCAACATTCGAAATGTGCTGCGAACGATCTTTCTTTCCGATGCGTTCTACGACGACCGGGTCCGTTTCGCCAAGGTGAAGAGTCCGGTAGAACTTGTCGTGGGAGCCGTGCGAATGCTTGATATCGACAACGCGAACCCGCGGGGTCTTTATCTTGCTTGCAAGGAGATGGGGCAGGACCTGTTTCAGCCCCCGAACGTCAAGGGCTGGGACGGTGAACGCACCTGGATCACTTCAACGACGTTGCTTGCTCGATACAATTTCGGGGATCGGCTGCTCCACGACTCCGTGAAGCCGAACAGCCGCAGGCGGTACGGAGGAAGCAAGGACCGAGCTCCGGTTGTGTTTGCCGAGTACGACCCCGCTTCGACCCTTCGGGCCTACGGCCTGGCGAATTCAACCTCGGTCGTGCGGCACTACGTGAATCGTCTGTTGCAAAGGGACCTTCCTCCCGATCGATTTGAAATTCTCCTTTCGGCGCTTCGAGAGGGCGAAACTCCGTTCGACGTCGAGAGCCCGGATGCCGCAGAGCGAATTCGAGCACTCATTTTTCTCATCTCGAGCATGCCCGAGTTTCAATTGATCTGAATAAAGGGAAACGAAATGGCCGACCAACCGATCACCAGCCGAAGAGAATTCGTCAAGAAAGGGCTGACTCTTCTCGGGACTTCGGCAACCGTGCCGTTCTTTGTCAATCGACTGGCGTGGGCGCTTGGCAATCCTCTTGATGCTCCTCTTGTGAGCTCGGTGCCCGGAGTACCCGACCATCGCACTCTGGTGATCGTGCAGCTGGCGGGAGGTAACGACGGTCTCAACACGGTGATTCCATTCCGCCAGGATGATTACTACAAGAACCGACCCCGCATCGCAGTTCGTCCCCGGGATGTTTTGAAAGTTCGGGGTGACCTTGGCTTTCATCCCTCAGCGACCGGGCTGAAGTCTCTCTACGATCAGGGGCGGCTTGCCGTCGTTCAGGGAGTCGGCTATCCGAATCCCAATCGCTCTCACTTTGTCAGCACGGAGATCTGGGAGACCGGTTCTCCCGACCTTTCGAAAAAAGAGGGCTGGGTCGGACGATATTTTGATCATACGTGCTCCGGCTCTGATCCGGCGCCGGCGGATCATGCAGTGGCCCTGACCCGCGAAACACCGCTTTCCATGCGGGGGCGAGATTTTCAGGGAGTGGTCTTCACCGATCTTCAGTCCCTTCAATGGAAGGGAATCAAAGACAAGAAACTCGCCAGGACCTTCGATCAACTCAACGCGATTCGAGAGCCGAAGCCCGGAGAGTCGCCCCATCTTCCCTACCTGTCCCGAGTCGCGATGGACGCCCGATTGAGTGCGGAGAGAATGGAGAAGGCTCTCAAGAGAAGTGTCACCGGCGCTTATCCCCGGACTCGCTTCGGGGATTCCTTGAAGACGATCTGCAACCTCATTGTCGGAGAGGTTCCTACCCGGGTGTTTTACGTCAGCCTTGGCGGCTTCGACACCCATTCCAATCAGGCCAACCGGCATGCCCAGCTCATGGCCGAGCTTGGCAAGGGGTTGGAGGCTTTCGTCGGCGATCTTGACAAACACGATCAGCTGGATCGGGTCACCGTGATGACTTTCTCCGAGTTTGGAAGAAGAGTAAACGAAAACGCGTCCGGCGGTACGGACCACGGGGAAGCGGCCCCCCTCTTCATCGCCGGAAACCACATTCGAGCCGGAATTCATGGCCGCCACCCGAACCTGGGGAAGCTTCGTCGGGGAGACCTTGCATACACCACTGACTTTCGGGAAGTGTATGCTTCTCTTCTCGATGACTGGATGGGAACCGAGTCTCATGAGGTTCTCGGAAAACGCGTGAAGCCCTTGAAGCTTATCCGGACCTGAGGTTTTTTTTCATGCCCCGAATTCTGATCCAGGGCGCAACCTGCGTCCTTCCCGACGAAACGGTTGTCGCCAACGTTCTCCTTGACGGAACCACTCTCGCCTCGATTGATGCCCCTCGCACAAGTCGATGCGATGAAGTTGTCGACGCCACGGGCCTTCACTTGATTCCCGGAGTCATCGATGATCAGGTCCACTTTCGGGAACCGGGGCTCACCCACAAGGAAGATCTACACACCGGGAGCCTTGCGTGCGCACGAGGTGGAGTCACAACCTATCTTGAGATGCCCAACACCAATCCGTCGACGGTGACGCAGGAGCGTCTCGAAGAGAAACTTTCTCTTGCCGCCTCCAAGTCCGTTGTGAACTATGGTTTCTACGTCGGCGCGACCCTCGATAACCTGGAGGATCTGAAGAAGGCCTCTCGAACTCCCGGCATCAAGATCTTCATCGGTTCAAGCACGGGCAACATGCTTGTGGATGATCAAGACGTTCTGGAGCAGATCTTTGCCGAAACCTCCCTCCCGATCTGCGCTCATTGCGAGGATGAAATGACCGTTCGGGAAAACGCCCGCAAGTTGGGGAATGCGCTCTCCATTTCGGATCATTCTCGGATTCGAGATCGGGCGGCGGCGGTGATTTCCGCCAAAAGAGCCGTGGATCTTGCCCACCGGCATGGTCACCGGTTTCATCTTCTCCACGCTTCGACGGCGGAAGAAGTCGAGATTCTAAAGGACCATCGAGATCGGATTACCGGCGAAGCCTGCCCCCACCATCTTTTCTTTCATGTCGGTGATTACGAGCGTCTTGGAGCTCTCGTCCAGATGAACCCTTCTCTGAAGACGGAGGCGGATAATCGGGCACTTTGGGAGGGGCTTCTATGCGGGGCGATCCAGGTGGTTGCAACCGATCATGCTCCCCATACCCTGGAGGAAAAAAAGCGTCCTTACCCCGAGTCTCCGTCGGGTCTTCCCGCGGTCGAGAATTCCCTGGCGCTTCTTCTGAACCAGGTCAATCTCGGACGTTGCACCATTTCGCAAGTTGTTTCCTGGATGTGCGATGCTCCGGCGAGAGTCTGGGATCTGGTCGGAAAGGGACGAATTCAAGAAGGATACGATGCGGATCTCGTGCTGGTCGATCTTGGCCGGGAAGCTCGGGTCGAGAACCGGGATCAGCTAACAAAAAGTGGGTGGAGTCCCTGGCACGGTGAGGTGCTCACCGGTTGGCCGGTTTCAACCTGGGTGATGGGTACTCGGGTCTTCGAATCGGGGCGAGTGAACCCGCAAGCCCGAGGGCGAGAAGCCGTGTTTGATCACGGCCGAGGTGGTTTCTGGAAGGCGTAGAGTCCCTCTTGTCGGCTAGGAATCGGTTTTCTTTGGATAGTCAAAGTCCACCAGCTCACCGTCCAGTCGATCCACCTGAGCCCAGGATTCCACATCGAACTCGATCCTCACCGCTCCGCAGGTAGGAACGTTATCGATGTGAGCATTTGCCAGATGATTGGCAAGATCGGTGAATCCAGGGTTGTGCCCGATGAGCATGACATGGGTTAGATCGTCGTTAAGGCCGTTGATGATCTCCATGAGGTCATTCAGGCCGGCCTCGTAGATTGCCGGTTCCCACCGAATTTCGGAATCCGAGTATTCAAGCTCCTCGGCGATGATCTGAGCGGTGGTTGCTGCTCGGTGGGCCGGGCTGGCCACGAGGAGATCCGGAGGGGGGTCTTTCTCCGCGAGCCTCCCTCCCATGACCGGGGCATCTCGCTCCCCTCTCCCGTTCAAGGGCCGGTCAAAGTCCGTCGCGGACGAATCCGACCAGCTTGATTTTGCGTGTCGCACCAGGGAGAGAATCTTCATGCATCGGCTCCTTCCTCATGAATCGTCAAGATCCCCCTTTTAGCAAAATTTTTGGTAAGACACGACTTGCGTCGGGTCAGGAGAACGTCTTTGGAGCGGTCCGTGAAAGCTTGGTCGGCCTTTTGGCCACGAACGATTGCTGTCTTTTTCTTGGCCCTGGTTCTGCATGGCTGCGGCCAGACCGGACCGGCCCCCGAGAAGCGTCCCAACATCATCCTCATTTTAGCCGATGATCTTGGGTACTCGGATCTTGGTTTTTTCGGCTCGGAGATCATGACGCCGAATCTGGACCGTCTTGCCGAAGAAGGTCTGATCCTGACCCAGTTCTATACGGCGGCGAGGTGCTGTCCATCAAGAGCCTCCCTGCTCACGGGCTTGAATCCTCATCAGGCCGGGGTCGGCTACATGACAAAAGACATGAAGATCCCGGGCTATCGCGGGTTCCTGAACGAGGGATGCGCGACGATTGCCGAGCTTCTTCAGGAGTCGGGCTACACGACTTTAATGAGTGGTAAGTGGCACGTCGGGAAGAGGCCGGAGCATTGGCCAAGAAAAAGGGGATTCGATCGTTTCTTTGGATTTCCCGAGGGAGGCGGGGTGTATTTTGCTCCGTTTCATCGAAATCGGCTGGTCGTCCTGGATGATGATCCGATTGAAGTCGACGAGGAGACCTTCTATTCCACGGATGCCATCACCAAACACGCGATCCAGTTTCTCGAGGAGAGTCGGGACGAGGGACCGTTCTTTCTTTTCCTTTCTCACGTTGCCCCCCACTTTCCCCTCCAGGCCCATGAGGAAGATATCGCCAGGTATCGGGGTCGCTAT
Source organism: Planctomycetota bacterium (assembly GCA_029260825.1). Taxonomy (GTDB): domain Bacteria; phylum Planctomycetota; class JACOTG01; order JACOTG01; family JAJDCM01; genus JAJDCM01. Next base: position 24,597 of record JAJDCM010000080.1, read on the forward strand.
CGGGAGGGGTTTCCTTCCATCCGGAAGAAGAGATTTGATCGGCTCCGGGAGCTTGGTTTCGTGGAGGAGTCATGGAGGCTCTCCGCGGCTGACGGAGCAAGAACGCCCTGGGCGGAAATGAGTGACGCGACCCGGGATCAGTTCGACCTCCGGATGTCGGTCTATGCCGCTCAGATCACTTGCATGGATCGAGGCATCGGGGCGATCTTTGAAAAGCTGACCGAGCTGTCCGAGCTTGAGAACACGGTCATCTTCTTCTTGTCCGACAACGGGGCCAGCAACGAGGCCCTGGGAGAAAAAGAAGTTCGGGATGGACCGATCGGAACCAGGGACTCCTTCACCACCTATCGAACCCCCTGGGCAAACGTGAGTAACACGCCGTTTCGCTCCTACAAGAGGTGGGTGCACGAGGGCGGGCTGGCCGCCCCCCTTCTTGTCCACAACGCCGGCCTGATCCCTGAGTCCAGATCGGATTCGAGGATGGCTCACGTCATGGATCTACTTCCGACCTGTCTCGATCTGGCGTCGGCTCCCTATCCGGCCAGATTTCAGGGACGGTCCCTCCTACCGCTTTCTGGAAAGAGCCTGGTTCCGTTGATTCGTGGGGAGCCGGGTGAGGTCCATGAGCAACTCTGCTGGGAGCATGAAGGGAACCGGGCCATCCGTAAAGGGCGCTGGAAGTTGGTGTCCGCCTATCCTTCTCTGGACTGGGAGCTTTACGACATGGAAAGAGATCGGACCGAAACCGAGGATCTGGCGGCCCAAAACCCCAAAATTGTGAAAGAGCTTTCCCGGTGCTACGATCTGTGGGCATCCAGGTGCGGTGTCCTTCCCTGGAGAGACTTGATTCGGCGGCAGTAGTTCGGGCGCCTGGTCCCATCTCTTCCTCTAAGGCCTTCGCGGGTCTTTTCTATCTACCGAGCAGTCGGATGGAGTTTCTTTTCATGTCAGAGATCACGAACTCGATGGTCAAGGTGTTCTCGGTCTACAATTCGTATGACTACTATCGTCCGTGGCAGATGAAGGGCCAGCGGCAGAGCACCGGTTCTGGTTGCATCATCGAGGGTAATCGCATACTCACCAATGCCCATGTGGTGGCGGACCAGACCTTCATCCAGGTTCAGCGGGCCGGAGAGACGGAAAAATTCGTGGCGAACCTCGAGGTTGTGGCTCACGAATGCGATCTTGCGATCTTGCAGGTTGACGATGATTCGTTCTTCGAGGGGGCTGTGCCGGTCAACATCGGAGATCTTCCTCGCATCGGGGACAAGGTCTCGGTCTTTGGCTTTCCTCAGGGAGGGTCGAAGCTCGCCATCACCGAGGGAATCGTTTCCCGGGTCGAGAATCTGACCTACGCTCATTCCTGGGCGGTTCTTCTCTGCTGCCAGACCGATGCTCCCATCAATCCCGGCTCAAGTGGAGGTCCGGTCATTCGTGGGGACAAGATCGTGGGGATTGCCTTTCAATCTGGCGAGGGACAGAACGTCGGTTATCTCGTTCCTCCTCCGGTCATCGAGCATTTCCTGGCGGGAAATCGAGATGGCATTTATGTGGGGGTTCCCGCTCTTGGCCTCGAGTACCAGAACATGGAAAACTCGGGGATGAGAAAAAAGTTCGGGTTGTCTCATGACCAGAGTGGGGTTCTGGTGTCCAAGGTTTTCCCCGGGGCACCTTGCCACGGGAAGATCTTTTCTCAAGAAGTGATCTTGCGGATTGATTCGTCCGTCATCGCCAATGATGGAACCGTTGAGTTTCGGGAAGGAGAGCGCACGCTTCTTGAATACGCGGCCCAGCGGCGACAAATCGGGGACAAGATCTCGATTGCTGTTTTGCGGGAGGGGAAATCGGTTGATGTCGAAGTCGAGCTCTCCGCTCGCTGGAACTCTCTGGATCTTGTGCCGAGGCTCCGCTACGAAACCCCTCCTTCCTATTTCGTTTTTGGTGGACTGGTTTTTTCGCCGGTCACCACGAACTTGCTTCTTGAGTGGGAGACCATCGAGAAGGCTCCGCGGGAAATTGCTTCTGCCTACTTCAAGGATCCGGATGAAGACCGACGTCAGCTCATAACGATCATTCAGATCCTGCCCGATGAGATCAACGTCGGCTATGACCAGCTCGTGTACTCCATTGTGAATCAGGTCAACGGCAAGAAAGTTGCGGACATGAAGGAGCTGGTTCAGGCCATCGAAGGGCACGCCGGGGAGTATCTGGAGATCTTGACCGACCAGGATCGATCACTGGTGCTCGTTACCGATGAGGTGCGGGAGAGTAATCAGCGTATTCTCGATTGCTATCGAGTTCCGAGCGATCGGTCGGATGATTTGAAATAGACGACAAAAAAAGACAGGCCCGAAGGCCTGCCTTTTGACGGTTTCTCTCGTGCTTTTCGCTCAGTCGGATGCTTCGTCTGCCATCGCTTCCGACACCAGGGTGTCGATCGCAAGGTCAAGCTCATCACCCCGAACGTTCTTGTAGCGGATCACACCCTTGTGGTCGAGAACGTAGATGGTTGGCCAGCCCGAGACGTTCCACTGACGAGCGATTGGACCGCTCGTGCTCTCGTCATACCAGGAACGCCAGGTCAGGTTCTTTTCCGTCAGGACGGTTTTCAACTTCTCGATGTCGGAGTCGCTGTTGACACCAAGAAGTGCAAAAGGCTTATCGGCAAGGCGCTTCACGAGCGACCGCTCGTGAGGGTACATGGCCCGGCAAGGGCCTCACCAGTCGCCCCAGAAATCGAGCATGACCACCTTGCCTCGATAGTCGGACAGCTTGAACGGAATGGCCTCCACATCTTTTCCTGAAATCTCGGGTGCGACCTTACCGATGGCAAGGTTTCGGATTTCGTAGAGGTTGCGTTCCGCCTGGTCACCGAGGGTTCCCCGTCTGGATTCGATGTCACCGAATTCGCTGACAACTCGTTCGTAGAGAGCTTCAGCTTGTCGGTTCAGTTCGCTCACCTCAACCGTGGCGAGAACCTTTGCACGTTCTTCGCCGAGGTAAGTCTTTAGCTGGGTCAGGCGGGCCGGGTCTTTTTCATTCGCGAGCATCGTGGCCATGCTGGCCGAGGATACGGCGTTCTGGGCGAGGCTCATGCAAGCATTTCCCCTGGCCTCGTGATGGGGCGACTTCTCAAGAATTGCCAAAAGAAGTGCCGGCACGGGAAGGAGCTGAGATCGTCCCAGCCGGGAGGCCAAAGCTGCAAGTTTGGGGCTTTCAACATAATCGGTGGTGAGAAGTTTCATCGCCACCTCGACCTCGACACCCGAGCGAACATTTTGCGCAACCCAAACGAGAGCATCGACGGCCGCCGGGTCTTTCGGATGTTCGGACGCTACCGCAAGCACCCGACTCGCAAAGCTTACCGGGTTCGGGTACAGGGTCTGATAGACCTGGGTCCGGTCTTCGTCCGTCTTTGCTTCTTTTAGCTTTTCCCGAAAAGCGGTCTGGGCCGTCTTGTACTCCCCCAAGACTTCGTCAAGCTGGGTTTGAGCCGCACTCTTCTCCATTTGTTCCTGCGCGATTGCTTCTTCTTGCGCCCTTGATGTCATCGATGTCATCGCAAGAAGCAGAACGAGGAGAAGCCCTCCAAGGGTTGTTCGCATTCTGTCACCCTCCTGGGTTGTTCAGATCCTGGAACCCTCTCGGTTCCGAGAGTCGAGGGGACGACGCCCCCCCTGCATCAAGCCCGGATGATTCGGGCTAGTGGTGCCCAGTATAGCGCCTTGCCCCCGGTTTGGTACAGAAGGCGTTGTTTTCCTGGCTCAGGTGGCCACGAATCAGCATTGGCTCAAAGACGGGGCTACCGACACTCGGCCACCTGATTCAAACGGAAGGCCTCACACAGCTTTTGCAGGAGAATAATGCGGTGCCGGACGGATGCGCCTCCTCGGGTGGCTCTCACCCGTCGTTCGCCCTCGTTGCTCCGGATGAGTCGGACGCTGGGGATGATCTCGGTCCCCGTTGTCACCGCATCGGCAATCGACTCGAAATGATAATGCTGAGCGAGAGAAACTCCGGTTGATCCGATCAACAAGGTGTAGCCGTGATCGCCATAGGCGTCGGAAAAAGCCCCATCAATGGTAATGGCTTTCCCGCTCCGCTTGAGAGGATCTTCCCCCTGTTCGATCTTCACCGGCACATGGCCGTTGACGATGAGACCACTTTCCGGAAGGTCAAACTCCCGAAGCACTTTTTCGCAAAAACTTGCCTCGTGAATCAATCGGAAGTAAGGGTTCTTTGCCTCCTTGTGGGTTGCCTTGTCGGCGACGAGATATCGCTCCAACGTGGCCATCTTGTCCTTGCCAAAGAGAGGGGAATTGACCCCCGCCCACAGATACCAGAGTAAATCCAGGTCTTCCTGCCTGCGCTCTCGAAATGCGCGATGTACGACTTCATCAAGCTTCAGCATCATGGCCTTTCCGGAGTAAGACTCCCCATCAATGATCATGGGAAGATCCTCACCATCTTCCGTGACGGCGAGACAACCGTGGAAGATCAGGTTGTCGTCCCGAGTGAGGAACATACTTCCTTTGTTCTTGAGGAAGAGCATGTGTTGCCAGAGCTTCTTGCTTCGAAGAAACGTTTGCTGGAGACGGGTCATGCATTCCGCTTCTTCGGGAGAGAGGGCATAGGGATTGTCCCTGTCCACGGTCGGGAAATTGGAGTCGAGTAATGGATGAGTGATTCCATCCACCGTCACCGTCCCTTTCAAGGGGTCCAGGCTCCCGATCAGGTTCCGGTGACCCATCGCGTAGTCAGGGTTCCGGGCGATGGTCTCTCCTTCGAGTTTGAATTCAATCACGGCGATGGCCTTTTGCATCCGGGCCATGGTCAGGGTATCCCGGATCCCTTCCCCCTTGGGCTGGAACCGTTCGGCCGGGTCATCCTCATACACTGTGCGGGCGAGCCTTTCCAGAGGAGAGGTAATGATCCCGTAGCCCTCTTCCAGCTGAGAAAGGCGTCGATAGCGGAGGGAAATGCGCAGGACCGTAGCGATCAAGAGGGGACTTCCAAGACACGCCCCCATCCAGGTGACATCGTGGTTTCCCCATGTCACAGAGACATTCGGTTGTCTTTGAATGATATCGATTACCTGGTCGATGCGGGTTCCACGATCGCCGCAATCCCCGGCGACGACGAGTTCATCAATGGACAGGTTTCGGATCGCACGGGAGATATGACGGAGGAAGTCGAGGCTTCGATCATTTCGAACCAGGGAATTGAGGAGTGCGTCGATGTACTCTCGACCCAGGTCACTCGGGCGATCGAAGAAGAGCTCGGTGAAGAGTTCTTTGTACTTGGAAGGGAGAATCCGCTGGATGGTTCTTGTCGTTGAACTCCTGGCGACTTCTCTCATGACGTCGAACGCGAGCCGAACCGTGCGTCGGAAGAATTCTTCTTCCTCCTGAGAAGACGCTCCCTCGGGCACGGCGTGAGCGTAGGATTCTCGCGGATAATAGATGGTCATGAGGAGGTCACGTATCTCAGCTGGTGAAAGCCGGTTTTTCATGAGTTCCTCGACGACCGGGCGAAGTGTCCCGGACGCGTTGTAGATCACGTGCTGAAGCTTCGTTGCGGCTCCATGAATGTCACTCAACACATGGATCGAGCCGGTGGGAAGGGTCAGCAGACCTTCGAGGTAGGCAATCTCAGCGACCGCCGCCGTTTCGTTGGGAAACTGCTTGGAAAGAGCCTTCAAGAGAAAGAGCTCTCGATCGGCTTCGCTGATGGTCTCGTCACGGTCTGAGTCGGAGTAAGACATGATGCGATTCTCCCGGGGGAAGGGTGGATGAAACGGTGGGATAATTATAGACGACGCTGCTCGGAATCCCCTATTTCTTCCCCTACTTCGTCGTGGGCTTGATCTTGTCGAAGAAGCGCTCTCCCATCGACAACGTGTCACCCGTGATCAGAGTGCATTCGGGATGATTCTTTTTGAACCTGGTGATCCCTTCCTCGGTCACCGGAGTTCCGGAAACGTCCAGATGGACAAGGAGCTTCTTGGCGGAGAGGACCGGGAGGATTTCATCCGTTACCGACGTGGCGGAGAGGTCGAGGTAGGTGAGTTTCTCCAGGGACGAGACGACCGCTGAGATTGCGTTGGTAACCTTGGGATTCTTGGCAAGAACCAGGGTTTCAAGGTTCGTGAGCGGTTCGAGGCAGGAGAGGTCGCGATCGCTCACCTGAGATTGCTCGAGGGACAGGTGATGGAGTTCGGTGGGAAGGGCAACGTGAGTAAGAGCTTCGCCAGTAACCCGGGTCGCTCGAAGATCAAGGATCTCAAGCCGAGCCATGCCAGCCAGGATCCCCATTCCTTCATCGGTGATGTCGGCGCCGGCGAGACGAAGAGAGACAAGCTCGGTCAGGTTTTTCAGAGAAGCTGCCTGTTCGTCGTTGATTCCGGTCTTGTTGAGGTTGAGGCCGGTAAGCGATTCACAGATCGGAATCATCTGAGCGATTTCTTCTCCCTTGACCTTGGTTCCCATGGAAAGGTCAACCTGAAGGATCCGGCAAGTATCCCGGGGAAGCTCCTCGATCGTAAGAAGGGAGCCCTCCGAGTGAACGGCTCGGCCCCCCTGACTGAGAACCCACTTGCCAACGATTCGCTGAAGGTCGGGCTCATCGTGTCCGATCTTGCATCCGGGGAGAGCGAGGGTCAGCTCTTCGATCCCCGCGTCGGTGATTCGAGTTCCGTCGATTTGAAGTTCGGTGAGGCCACTCAGCCGCTGCAAGCTTTCGAGGCAACCGTCGGTGATTCCTGAGTTGGATAGGCTGAGCCAGGTAAGCTTCGGGAACGCGTTCAAATGGACGAGGTCTTCGTCGACGACCGGAGTCCTTGCCAGAGACAGGCGACTCAGCTCGGGCAGGGATCGAAGCTCTTTGAGCCCATCCCCGGTGACCGCGACTCCGGCGAGATAGAGTTCCGTCAGGGATTGAAAGCGCGCGATCTCGAGAAGACCCTGGGTGGTGATCTTTGTGTCGGCAAGGCTCAGCTGAGCCAGTTGTGGGCAACCCAGGAGATGAACGAGACCCTTGTCCGAAACCTTGCATCCCTTCAGATAGAGGCTGGAGAGCCCAGGCAGGTTCTTCAGGACAAGAAGATCGAGATCGCCCACATTGGGTTGATTCTCCAGGTTCACCGAGGCAAGGGTAAGATCTCCCTTGGGGAGCTCTTTTGATTCCTTGAGATCACGGAATTCCTCACCATCGCTCATCACCACGGTCACGCTTCCGGATAGACCAAGCATCCATTCCGTTGCCGCCCGGTCGCCACTCTTGCGGTGCTGAATTTTGCAGTCCGGTAAGCCGGCAGCGAGCTTGGTCAGAGTTTCCTCCGAAAGAGGAAGAGAACCAAGAGCGATGATCTTGAGTGTCTTGAGGGCGATCAGGCTTTGGGTTCCCAAGTTGCTGATTCCAGTTCCGGCCAGATCCAGGTTCTCAAGGCGTGTAAGACCCATCAACTCTGCGAGCTGCTCGTCTCCAAAAGTTGGGTTCTCACTCACATCAAAACCGGTCACGAAGAATGGTTCCTGAGGCAGGTCCGATTTATTTTCGACGGTTTCGATGGCTTCTCCGGATGCAGTAACCAGGGAGATCTGCGCCCGGAATTCGGAGTCAAGGAACAGGTTGGCGACCCGGCGTTCCAGGTCCTGTCCATCCCAGGTAATTGTGACCGAAGGAAGTGCCTCGCTCATTGCCTGGTAGCCGGTAGCCGTCACCCGAGTCCCGTTGACGACGATTTTCTTGAGCTCGGTCAAACCGGTCAGTGCCAGCAGGCCCTCATCCCCGACCTGGGTGTCGGAAAGGTTGAGTCGTTGAAGCTGCTTCAGTTGATCCAGACCTTTGATTCCCTGGTCGGTGATCTGGGTCTCGCGAAGATCGAGCTCAAGGAGTTGAGGAAGACCAAGAACGATTTTGAGCCCTTCGTCGGTGATCGCGGTCTTGCTGATGTCGAGAGATTGCAGCCGGGGGAAACGAGACAGGACCGAGATGCCATTGTCGGTGACCGGAGTGCGAGAAAGAGAGAGTTCCTGCAGCCCCTGAATTTCGGAAAAGGTAAGGAGGTCCTCGTCGCCAAGACTTGCTCCGATGAGCCGGATTCCTTGCCAGGTGAACGGGGCGTCAGGGACATCGGCGAGAGACAATAGAGACTTCGGGGCGCCGCCCTCCGAAGACGCTACCATGACCTCTCCACCGTGGAGGAAGATCAAGTTGAGTAGCTTCTTTTCCGGATCCTGGGCGTTCTCTTCCGGGGATTCGCTGGAAGCAGCGTCATTTTTCTCCACCGTCTTCTTGACCAGGTCAACCAGAGACTCGGCCTTGAGGGACACGGTGAGGCGAGACGGGTTTGACAGGGAGGCGTCAAAAGACTGTTCGAAAGGATCGAATCCGGGCTTGCTGATCTTGAGAGTGTGGGAGCCCGGCGCAACTTCGTAGGTGAGTGACTTGTCGGGATCGGATCCGGTGACGCCGAGCTTTTCTCCGTCCAGGAACACTCCGGATTCTGCCTGATCCACGGTCAGGATCAGGCTTGCGAATCTGGCAACGAGCTCGGGATTCGTCCCGGGGTCATCGTTCTTGAAGACACCCAGGATCACGGACACCAAAATGGCGAGAACAACAACGGTTCCCGATCCGACCAAAAGCCGTTTCTTGTTCTTTTTCTTCAAAGGGGAGACGGAGGATGCGAAGGAGCGCGCCGAGTGAGTGGAGCTGATTCCGCTGCTTGAGCCCGAGCCGGAATCGAGCTGGATCCCGATGTCTTCGAGCCGAAGTTCCTCCCGGTCATAAGACAATAAGAACGGCTCCAGTGAGGCAATCACTTCATCCATGCTCGCCGGGCGATCGTCGGGATCCTTTGCCACCATCCGTTTCCAGATCTTCTGCAGGGGTTTTGGAATATCCGATCGTTCCTGGGTCAGATTGGGGATCTTACCCTGTTGATGCCACAGGAGCTTCTGGGCCATCGAACCTTCGGGAAGCATGGACTTTCCCATGAGAAGGAAGTAGAGAGTGCAACCGAGACTGTAGATGTCAGCTCTTTGATCGACCCTTCTTGCACTGAGGGCCTGTTCGGGGGCCATGTAGTCGACCGTACCCATGACATTTCCCGAGCGAGTCAGAGTTGCGTCTTCTCCTGCGTCCAGCAGCTGGGCAAGTCCCATGTCGAGGACGTGGAGGACTCCGTCCTTGTGAACCACAAGGTTGCTTGGTTTCACGTCCCGATGGATGATGCCCTGACCGTGTGCATAGCCGATACCTCGAGCGGTTTGCAAGATGAGTTGAACCGCTACTGGCACCGATACCGGCCCGGCCTTCTTGACGTACCCCGAAAGATTGGGACCGTCCACAAACTCCATGACCAGGAAGTGGGTTCCACCGGACTCATCCGCGTCGAAGGCGGCGGCGATGTTGGTATGGATGAGCTTGGCGGCGGCCTCGACTTCCCGGTGAAAGCGGTTCAAGGCCTCCGGGTACTTGAGAAGATGGGGCGGCAAGACCTTCAGGGCGACCTTGCGGTTCATCCGGCGATGGACGGCCGCGTAGACGATCCCCATGCCACCCTCTCCGAGCTTCTCTTGAATCACGTAGTTCCCGAGGACCAGTCCTTTGGAGAGTCCATCCAGGAGTACTTTTGCCTGGAAATTTGTGAGGTGCTGCTTTTCGACGAGGGAATCGGCCAGCTCTTCGGCGGTCAGGCTCGGAGTGGAACCGCTCTTCTGCAGGAATTCCTCGTACTCTTCCGGCGAAAGGAGGCCGCTTTTGGACAGACAGACGGAGAATTCCTCGAAGGTTCGGGGTGGGGTTGGCTTTATCTCGTCGGAGCGACCCGATCGGGTGCGCCCGGAGGCATCGTCTGCATAGGCGTCGGAGATGGTCTCATCCGGGACGAATCGAGTGGGTTCGTTCCTTGGATCCGGCTGATCGTCCGTCAAGCGAGTCGTCCTTTCCGTTTTTCTTGCGTTGAGCCTGCATGATTCACGCGGGCTAGCCTGATTCCCCCCTCCACCAGGCAATCTTGCATCAGCTTACCAATATCGGGTCTTCTGCGACCTCAGGCTTGTTCCTCATGCACACGATTCGTTTTAATGCGCATTCGATGATCCTCCTGTTCCCACCGTGTTGGTGAGAATCTGAGCGAGGGGTCCCGTCATTCTTGGAGTGTGGTCATGAAGATTTTAGTGGCTCTAGTCGTCCTTGTCGTGGTGGTCTGCGGGGTCGGATTCATCCTTCCGTCCGACTACAGCGTGGAGAGGTCCGTGGTGATCAAAGCCGAGCCGTCGGCGATCTTCCCCTATCTCAACGACCTGAAGAGGTGGCCCGAGTGGAGCCCCTGGACCAAGGAAAAATATCCAAAGATGGAGACCACTTATCACGGCGCAGACAGCGGAGTTGGAGCCGAGTCGAAGTGGACGGACCCGGACAACGGAAACGGCCGGATGGTGATCACGAAGAGCGATCCGGAAAATGGCATCGATTATGACCTCTTTTTCGATGAATTCCCAAAATCGATGGGCACCATCACCCTGAAACCGGTCGATGGCGGGGTTGAGATCTCGATGACAAACGCAGGAGATCTGGGCGGAGGGATCATCTCGAACTACTTCGTGCTCATGATGGGCCCGATGATGGGGGGCGAGTTCGAGGACGGGCTGGCCAAACTGAAGGCGGTCGTTGAGGGTGCGCCCCCTGCTTCCTGACCTCTTGATTTCTGTTATTCTGCCTCTTGCGGAGCCCGGGCGTCGGGATCCCCCTCATGGAGCCGGATCGGAGACCTAAATCTCATGCCTCTCTTTCAGCCAATCAACCTAAGGAAGTGGGTCGAGGAGCATCGGCACCAGCTCAAGCCCCCGGTGGGAAACATGCAAGTCTGGAAAGACGAACGAGATACCATCATCATGGTTGTTGCGGGCCCCAACGCCCGAAAGGACTACCACGTTAATTGTACCGAGGAATTCTTCTACCAGATCGAAGGCGACATCGTGGTGGGAATCATCCATCCAGACACGGGAAAACCTGAGGACATCATCATCCGGGAAGGGGATATCTACCTTCTTCCAGCCAACGTTCCCCACAATCCCAAAAGACCGGCGGGGACGGTCGGGCTCGTCGTCGAGCTGAAGCGACCGGAGGGGGCTATGGACAAGCTCCAGTGGTATTCGGATGACACCCATGAGCTGGTTCACGAAGAGGAGTTTGAGCTCCAGAACATCGAAACCGACCTGAAGAGAATCATGGAGAAGTTCTGGGCGAGCGAGGAGCTTCGGACCTGTAAGTCGACCGGGAGCGTCATTGCCCCGCCTGACGAGGCGACAGCTCCGCCGCCGGTATGACCGGGGAAGGTCTTGGAGAAATTTTCCGGAGTTTTGGCCAGAATCTTGCCGGACTTTCGGTTTTTTTTGCCGGGACTTGCCGGGAATTTCGGAGGGCGGCGCCGGAACTCTCTGCTCCCCAAAGGGAACCGTGATATACCCTTAGCGTCCAAGGTGACGGTAGAACCTGGATGGAGGCCAAGATTGGCCTTCTCTTTCAGGTGCGTTTGTCGCGAGGAAATCGCGTCTCCCTCGTCATGTTGGACGAGAATGGCGCTCCGATCCGCGGTCCAATCCGTATCATAATCGGCTGGTTTCCGGAGATGAGCTCCGGATGAAGCCAGAGTCTGAGGGATCCACCGACGATGTCCACGGGCACGAGTAACCGATCTCAAATCTCGAACTTCTATAAATATCCGGTAGCGGAACGGCTCCGGGTATTGCTGGAGCGGGGTCTCCTTTCGGAAAATGACTATCACGACCTGTTGGCCGGGCGCCAGGTGTTGAACACCGGAGAGGCGGACCGGCTGATCGAAAACGTGATCGGAGTGTTCAGCCTCCCTCTCGGTCTTGGGCTCAATTTTCTCATCAACAAGCGGGATTTCCTCGTCCCCATGGCGGTGGAAGAGCCTTCAATTCTGGCTGCGGTCAGCTCGGCAGCCAAGCTGGCTCGTAGCGTGGGTGGATTTCAGACCGACAGCGATGAGTCGCTTCTGATCGGTCAGGTTCAAGTTCTCGAGCTCTCCGACGCCGACGCAGCCGGAGAAGCGATCCTTCGACAAAAAGACGAGATCCTGAATCTTGCGAACAGTCTTCACCCTCGAATGGTGGGTCGTGGCGGCGGTGCAAGAGACGTGGAAGTCAAGACCCATCCTCACTCCAACGGTTCCGGGAAGATGTTGGTCGTCCACCTGCTGGTCGATACCCGGGATGCGATGGGAGCCAACCTTGTGAACACCATGTGTGAGGGGGTTGCTTCTCTCATCGAGAGTATTTCCGGCGGGAAGGTCTTTCTGCGAATCCTCTCCAATTTGACCGATCGATCGTTGGTTCGGGCACGGGTGGTGTTGCCAACCTCGATTCTTGCCGGCAAGGGCTACACCGGTGAAGAAGTTCGAGATGGCATCATCTTCGCCACCGACTTTGCTTCCGCGGATCCCTACCGGGCGGCGACCCACAACAAAGGGGTCATGAACGGCATTGACGCGGTTGCAATCGCCACCGGAAACGACTGGCGAGCGATCGAGGCGGCGGCCCATGCCTATGCAGCTCGTTCGGGTCGGTATACTTCGCTGACTCGCTGGGAGAAAGACGAAGAGGGGAATCTCGTCGGATCGATGGAGCTTCCTCTGAAAGTTGGCACCGTCGGGGGGCCGGTTCAATCCAATCCTGCGGTTCGAATTGCCCATCGTTTGATGGGAATCACCTCCGCAAGAGAGCTTGCCGAAGTGATGGCGGCGGTGGGTCTCGCCCAGAACTTTGCCGCTCTTCGCGCACTTTCCACGGAAGGCATTCAGCGAGGACACATGACCCTTCACGCCCGAAGCTGCGCCGTTGCTGCCGGAGTCGATGCCGATTCCTTCGACTCCGTCGTGAATCGGCTCGTGGAAAGCGGCGAGGTCAAGGTCTGGAAGGCGCGCGAAATCGCGGCTGCGATGGGCAAAGTTGACAACAAAGAGGTCGAAGATCGACCCTCGATTACGATTCAATCTCCGGAGCTTCCCATGCTTTCCGAATCTGAGGGAGGTCACGGAAAGATCATTCTTCTTGGTGAGCATGCCGCGGTTTACGGAAGCCACGCGCTTGCCGCCCCGATTCCCTATGCGATTCGAGCCAAAGTCATGCCCGGAGAGGGCAGTGGAGGTCGGGTCGATATTGCTCGTTGGGGAGTTTCGGATCAGCTTGGCGGTCCTCACGAGAAGCCGAGGAACTCGCTCCACGAATGCCTGAATCTCATTCTCGGTCTTCTGAAGATCCGGGAGCGCAATCTCTCCATTGAGATGTTCACTCACCTGCCCCGGGCCATGGGGCTCGGAGGATCGGCGGCCATGGCGGTTGCGGCGACCCGAGCGTTGGCTCGCTATTTCGGGTTGAAACTCAGCAACAAGCAAGTGAATGATATCGCTCACGAGTGCGAAAAGATCGCCCACGGAACTCCCTCGGGAATCGACAACACCCTTGCGACCTACGGTCACTTCACCCTCTTTCGCAAGGGCGATCCACCGATGATGAACAAGATTGAAAGTCCCATGGCGATTCCTATCGTGATCGGTCTCACCGGAGTCGAGAGTCTTACCGTTCGCATGGTTTCCATGGTTCGAGATGCGTGGCAGAACAACCGCCTCCTCTACGATCGTCTGTTCGGCGAGATCAACCGACTTACCCTTCAAGCAGTCGATGCCATCGAGGCGTTCAATCTGCCGCTTCTTGGCGAACTCATGAACGTGGGGCAGGGATTGTTGAATGCTCTTCAGGTGAGTAGTCCGGAGCTGGATGAGTTGATTCGCATTGCTCGGGATAACGGCGCTCTTGGCGCGAAGCTGACCGGAGCCGGAGGCGGTGGTTCCATGATTGCACTTTGTCCGTCCGACGACCCATCCGTGATGGAACGGATTGCTGCCGGGATGCGGCAAGCGGGGTACGGCGCCATCACCACAAAGATCTGTTGAGGGGGGTTCATGAGCCGGGATGCCATCGTTTCGTTCGATGATGAGCCACTGATCCTTGTCGATGCTCAGGACGGTGTTCTTGGGTATGACACCAAGGTGAATTGCCACGAAGGAGAAGGGATTCTCCATCGCGCGTTCTCGGTCTTCCTCTTCAACGATGAGGGCAAGTTGCTACTTCAGCAGCGGAGTCGCCAAAAGCCTCTTTGGCCTCTCGTCTGGTCCAATAGCTGTTGCAGCCACCCGCGTCGAAACGAAGAGTCCCCGGATGCGGCAAGGAGACGGACCCGCGAAGAGCTCGGATTGACCAGTGAGTTGCAGTTCCTGTTCAAGTTCACTTACCGAGCTGCGTTCGGGGACGTTGGAACCGAGCATGAGCTTTGCTCGGTGTTCGTCGGAAAAGCCGAGGGCGAGATTCAAGTCAACGCCAACGAAATCAACTGCTGGAAGTTTGTCTCCGTTGAAGAGCTCGAGTCGGAAATGACCCTTCATCCGGATCAATACTCGCCCTGGCTCAAGCTCGAGTGGGCCAAGATGAGATCCGAGCACTGGCCCGCAATTCAGAGAATCTGGGCCTCTCGGGGATGAGCGAAGAAGTCGTTGTCGTTGCGCACAGCAACATCGCCTTGGTGAAGTACTGGGGAAAGCGAGAGGGCAAATCCAGGCATTTGAACCTTCCCGCAGTTGGTTCCATCTCCATGACTTTGGATGCTCTCTTCACGACGACCGGTGTCGTGTTTGATCCTGATCTTCGGCGGGATGAATTCGTCTTGGGTGCGGCTCCTGCAACTTCGAGTGCATCCAAAGACCGGGAGCGAGTCAGCGCTTTTCTTGATCTTGTTCGGGATCTTGCCGGAATTGAAACCTTCGCCCGGGTCCGCACAAACAACAACTTTCCAACCGGGGCCGGTCTGGCTTCATCCGCGTCCGGATTCGCCGCCCTTGCTCTGGCAGCGACGGAGGCGGCGGGTCTCGATCTCTCTCAAAAGGAACTATCGATTCTGGCTCGTCAGGGGTCGGGCTCTGCGGCCCGGTCGATTTACGGCGGGTTTGTCGAACTCTTTCGGGGGGATCTTGCGGACGGAACAGACTGCTATGCAACCCAGCTTGCCCCGGAGTCCCACTGGCCTCTTGCCCTGGTGGTTGCGGTGACGTCCAGCGAAAAAAAGCATGTGAGTTCCCGCGAGGGCATGGAGCGCACGACGGATACCTCTCCCTACTACCCGGCGTGGATCACCTCCCATCCGAACGATCTTGACGACGCCCGCCGTGCAATCGAAACCAAGGATTTTGACTCACTTTCCGAGGTCACGGAATCAAGTTGCCTCAAGATGCATGCTTCCATGATGGCGGCTCGCCCCCCCCTCCTGTACTGGAATGGAGCGACCACGACCGCCATGCAGGAAATCCAGCGGCTCCGTCGAAGCGGTGTCCCGGTTTGTTTTACTGCCGACGCGGGACCTCAGGTGAAGGCGATTTGCGCCGCCGATGCGATTGAAAAGGTGGAGAAAACTCTGTCGGCGATTCATGGCGTGCACCGCCTGTTTCGGTGTGGATTGGGCTCGGGTGCGCACCGTGCTACCGATGTGGCATCATGATCAAAGCCAAGGCTCCGGGAAAGCTTGTCCTGTTTGGCGAGTATGCCGTTCTTCATGGAGCGCCCGCCCTGGTGATGGCGGTTGATCGCTATATCCATCTGGAGATCACTCCCGGAGACGACTTTTTTTCGGTCATCGCTCCGGACATCGGAGTGTCCTTCGCCACCATGACTTTCGACACCATGACATTCGCCACCACCACTTTCGAAAGTGGTCCCGTGGTTCGAGTTTCCTCGCCAGAAAACATCTCGAATCTCGAGAGTCGATTGGCCTTTGTTTCTTGCGCGATTCGACGGGCGTGTGAGCTTGCTACCGGGGCCGGGTCGTCTCTTCGAGGAGCAAAGATCAGCATCGAAAGCTCGGATTTCAAGCTAGAAGGAACGAAATTAGGTTTGGGATCGAGTGCTTCGTTGACGGTCGCTCTTCTGTTCGGACTCCTCGCCGGAGCCCAGGTCGAACTCAGTCGGGATGGGGTTTATCGGGCTGCTCTGGAGTCTCATCGGATGGCCCAGGAGGGTGTTGGAAGTGGAGTCGACATTGCGGCCAGCACCTACGGTGGGATCCTTGTGCACCGAATGGACGGGGAGCCAGAGCCTACATCCCTCCCTCCGGAAATCGCCGTGCTTCCGGTATGGACCGGGAACTCGGCGGTGACAAAAGATCTCGTTGGTGGCGTAGACGACGCACTCAGAAGTTCGGCCCAAGCTCGCACCGTGTTGAAGAGAATGGTCGATCTTTCCGAGGACGGATGTCGTCGTGTGGAAGAGTCGGATGGAGAGGGGCTACTACGACTCGTCAACGAGTACATGGTTTGCTTCCGGGACCTGGGTAAGGAGAGCTGTCTTCCTCTCATTACTCCGGCGCACGGGGAACTCGCCGATCTGTCGAGTCGGCTCGACGTCGCCTATAAGCCTTCAGGTGCAGGCGGTGGGGACATTGGACTTTTCTTCTGTCGAAAGGACCAGACGAGTGCCGTGAAGCGGGCGATCGATGATAGTCCTTATCGGTGGATTGAAATGAAAGGAAGTTCAAGGGGTGTGGAAATCCTATGAAAGGAACCTCCCTTGAACTGGATGGTGTTTCTGTTCAGTATGGAAACACGACTGCCCTTGAGGCGGTCTCCCTTTCAATTTCGGCTGGCGAGCGGGTGGGGTTGGTTGGTCCAAGTGGCTCAGGAAAAACAACCCTTCTGCGTCTTCTCAACGGGTCGGTTCTCCCCGATCAGGGGGATGTCCACGTTTCCGGTAGTCCTCTCTACACACTGAGCCGAACCGACCTTCGCCGGGTTCGAGCCTCGATCGGTTTTGTGTATCAGGATCATCGTCTCGTTCCCAATCTTCAGGTCTCCCAGAACGTGATTGCCGGCCAGCTGGGTAGGGTTTCTCTCCTGAAGTCCCTTCGCATGATGCTGTTTCCTTCGCGAGTCATGGTCGAAAAGGCCCATGAAATACTCTGCCGGGTGGGCATTGGAGAGAAGCTTTTCGAACGGACGGATCACCTCTCTGGCGGGCAACAGCAACGAGTTGCCATTGCCCGTGCCCTCTTTCAGGAACCCCAGGTGCTTCTTGCCGACGAACCGGTCTCCAGTGTCGATCCGGCAAGAGCAAAGGACGCGGTGGAACTTCTCACCCGGATCTCCAGGGAGGAAAACCTGACTCTGGTCATGAGTCTTCACAATCTCGATCTTGCCAGGGAGTACTGTGAGCGTCTGATCGGTCTTCGTCGAGGGCGGATCGTCTTTGATGAACCCACATCGAGCATCCAGGAGAGTCACTTCTCGGAGCTCTACCGCATCGGCGAGGGAGAGATGCTGGCCGATGGCGCCTAGAAGACCCTGGCCGATTCGGCGGAGAGGCAGCGTGATTCTTTGCCTGATGATTGCTTTCGTCTGGGCCTATTCTCACCTTGGTCTTCGCGGCGAGGATCTTCATCCCTCATCCGGCGGTCTGAAGGTTCTGGGTGAATTTGCCGCTCGAGCCCTGACTCCTGCCCTTACGTCCGAGGCAGATTTTGTTCCGGAGGGGACAAGGCCACTGCTGTATATCGCCCTATCGTCTGCTCGCACGACGCTTTTTTTCGCGGCTGCGGGGATGAGTCTTGGGCTTTTCCTGGGAATCGTCCTCGGGTTCTTTTCTTCCACTTCCTGGTGGGCAGGGGATTTTGGCGGCGTCCGGCGGAGTAGCCCTTCTCGGATTCTCGGAAGAGTCCTTTTCCCGGTCTTGTACGGAGGGAGTCGGGTGATCATCAATCTCATGCGCTCGACCCACGAAGTGCTTTGGGCCGTTCTCTTCCTCACTGCCTTTGGTCTCAGCAATACTGCGGCTGTGCTGGCAATTGCCATCCCCTACGGAGGAACCCTCGCCAAGATCTTCTCCGAGATGGTGGATGAGACGACCAGAGAGCCCGCTCATGCTCTTCGGGGCGCCGGTGCTTCCGGACTCCAGACCTATTCTTTTGCTCTTGTCCCCCAGGCTCTGCCCGACATGATCGGTTATTCTTTTTATCGGTTCGAATGCGCTCTGCGATCTTCGGCCATTCTGGGCTTCTTCGGCTTTCCGACACTCGGTCTTTTCATTCGACAGTCGTTCAGTAGCTTGAACTATGGTGAGGTCTGGACTTTTCTCTATGTTCTTCTTGGCATGGTCCTCATCTTTGATTGGTGGAGCGGCGCTGTCCGAAGGAGGCTCGCCCCATGAGAAGGCAAGAGGACAAAGGACGGAGCCAGGAGGTTCAACTTCTCCTTGCGGAGCGCCCCCGGAACCGCTTCGTGCGGGGAAGCCTTTATCTATTACTGGCCCTCATCATGGTTTCGTGGACTTTTGGCGATCTTCAGGTCGA
Organism: Planctomycetota bacterium; assembly: GCA_029260825.1. Taxonomy (GTDB): domain Bacteria; phylum Planctomycetota; class JACOTG01; order JACOTG01; family JAJDCM01; genus JAJDCM01. Next base: position 43,014 of record JAJDCM010000080.1, read on the forward strand.
CGAGCTGTTTTCCACTCATCGATTGCGAAACCTGAATCGCTTTTTGTCTGAAGTTCGACCGTTCCCTCTTCACGGCAAGGAATGGGACTGGGGCGTTGCACTGTCCTGGGCCCAGGAGATTTTCAAGCGAGAAGGACTCGAGGCCACTCTTTCGACACTGGGAATCTCGGTCGTCGCGATCTTGCTGGCGGGTTTCTTCGGGAGTTTGATGGCTCTTCCCGCCGCTCGAAATCTTGCTTGCTCCGAACCGTTTCTTCCGGAGATTCGTCCCCCACCCCTTCGAGCTCGTGTTTTCTATGCACTTCTCGCGCCGGTGACCCGTTTCGCCCTCATACTCCTTCGGGCGATTCCTGAGTACATCTGGGCGTTCATCCTGCTTGCGGTCATGGGGCCGAGTGCGTGGCCGGCGATCGTTGCCCTTGCCATCCATAACACCGGGATTCTGGGACGGCTTCAGGCTGAGACGGTTGAGAACGTGAATCCAAATCCTCTCTCTGCTCTTCGCGGTCTGGGGGGAAAGCGGTCTCAGCTTGCTGCAGTGGGACTTCTTCCACTTCTGCTTCCAAGGGGGCTTCTCTATTTGTTCTATCGCTGGGAGACCTGTGTTCGGGAGGCGACGGTTCTGGGAATGCTCGGGTTTTCATCCCTTGGTTTTTGGATCACGGATGCCCGGGCGCGCCTTCAGTATGACCGGTTCTTGTTCTTCGTTTTGCTGGGAGCCGCGGTGGTGCTGATTGGAGACTTCATATCGGCGTTTCTTCGAAGAATTGTCAGAAAGGCGTGATGTGAGGACGAGAGGTCAATCACTCTGCCCCAAAGGCTCCGCAATCCTTGAGTAGTTTTTCGAGCTGGCGCTTGCCTACATTGATTCCACGAACAATCCCGTGTTCGTCAATGACCGAGATGCCGTACCCGCCAAGGTTGAACGATTCCTGGACATCGTCCCAGCCTTTTTCAAGAAGGACGTCGGGCCAGTTGATCTGACATCGTTCAAAGATTTGAGCCGATTTTTCCTGGTATCGCTTCCTGGAGACCTGATAGCTCTGGTCAACACCAAGAAGAAGAACTTCGATCTTGCCTCGACTCTCTTTTTGCATCCTCTGGACCAGAGGAAACTCTTCAATACAAACGTGTCACGTGATGCTCCACACATCCACCAGCAGGATTTTTCCTCTGTACTGATCCAGGCTGCGAGTTTTCTTATCTTCATCCAGGAAGGAAAAGGGTGGGCATTTTTTCCCCAGGACAAGGCCCGAGAGAGGAGCCTTGGACGGAGCCAAGGTCAGCTGGCTTCCATCCCGGGCGAGACGGGTCACATCGAACATGCGGTTACCGAAACGAACCGGCAAGTTTGAAAACCATCGTTCGTCGATGGTGATGTTGCCGTCGGCGTTTGCGTCGATACAAATCTGACTGCTCTTGTTCTCTTGCTGCCAGCTCTGCTTGGAGGGATTGTCCGTCGAGTAGGTTTTTGCCTCGGGAAGAAAGAAAGTATGGAGCTTCCCATCAATGCTAAGGCTTCCCTGCCACTGCATGGGTTGACTTCGATTTCCAAGGAAAAGGCGCCCGAGAAGTCCAGAGAGGCCCTGGATGGGTTTTTCCCCGGAAACCTCACTGGCGACCGGCTTCATTTTGATCGTTACTGGTTCACTTCCGGAAACGAATTGCACGGGAAAGAAGAGAAAGAACGCAAGAGCGTTCCATCCAAGGAAGCGTGTCTTTGCCATGGGGTGTCTCCACTCTCTTACGGGGTCTGGGTCTCGGCATCATTCTGACAGACAGGCCGTCTTATCAGCGCTCCTCTCCTTGAACGCCTCCTGCGTGTCGAGGGTTCAGCCGGAACGACAGATTTCCGTGTATTTTTTCCAGTAGGGATGCATGCCATCGGGTCGCCCTCCCTTCACGGAGAATCGGTCACAGGCCTCTTGAATTTCTTCTCTCCGAAGATGACCGGCATCGAGGGCGTTTTGCAAATATCTTTCCCAGATCCCCCGTGCAGGGTGGTCCGGAAAATACCAGGGTTGGGTGGGAATCCGGGTGTAGTGAAGAATACGAGCTCGCGGGTCAGAAAAGGAGTCGGCGCCTCGCCCCCGGCCATCCATCACATTCCACCAGGAGCTCACTTCGTCTGGAGGAGGGGATAGATATTTGAGATGCATGATCTCTTCGTAGGCCTGTTTACCGTTGGCTTCGATCAAGGATTCGATTTGCGATGAAGTTCGGAGCCTCCCTTTCGCCTTTTCGCAATCGATGAGCATGACCGAGCTCTCTGGCAGTGGGACTCTCCTTCGAATCAGTGGGAACAACAAACGGCGGGGGCGAAAAACAACGGTCGTACAATGAACGCAGGAATCGGAAGAGTTCTGTTGATCGACGTCCCAGAGTTCTCCGATGTCGGCCAAGCAGAGCTGGTCTGCATCCAGATAGATGGCTTTTCCCTGGTGGCCAAACTTCTCCGGGATCGTCCAGCGAAGGAGAGAAAACCCTGTGTACTGGCGGAGCGGGCCCGTGTCCTTCCAATCGCCTCCCATGAGTGGGTAGAACTCCACTCGAGCGTTTTTCTTCAGCAGGTTCGAAACGATGCTGAATTCGAGAACTCTCGTCGGTACGGTTGCTCTCGGTTCCGTTCCGATACAGACCCGAATCGAATTGATCATGGATCCGTCTTCTCCGCCGACCTTTTCTTGACGCATTCCTCTCTGGTTGCCACGTAGGCCCGCCCCTTCTCCATGAGAGAAACGAAACCTTCCTCGTCTCCTGTACGAACCAGGGCTTGAAGGTTCTCCACCGCGCGGCCCAGGGCGGTCAATGCCTCATCGCCGTAATCGTTGAGCTTCTGGATCTCGAAATAGAGCCTGGGGTTTTCCTCGGCGACCCGAGAGGCTACATCGAGTTGGGCGTCAAAGGTTGTGCTGGAGCTTTCAAGGAGACGTGGGGCTTCCTCCCCACTCTCCCGAAGTGCTGACACGAAGGCGATGTTGAGGGCATGAGAAAGCCCAAGAACATGGGCGATCAGGTGATCGTGGCTTTCGAGATCCATTTCGACGGGAATGGCCATGGTCGACGCAAAGAGCTTCTTTGCGGATCGGGTCGCCTCGGGAACCCCGACGTCGGCAAAGATCACGTGGCGGCCGGAAAGGAGCTGAGTGTCGGGGCCGAACATGGGGTGAATCGAGGTGACCTGAGCCCCTTGATCCCGAAGGGCGAAGAGGCCCGCTCTCAATGGGCTCTTCAGAGAGCCGACATCAAAGATGAGACCCGGTGGCGGTGATTTGGCGAGCTCCAACAGGATCGAGCCGGAGATGGCGAGTGGAGCCGCCACCACGATCATGTCGTCGTCAAGGGGAATTTCCCTCCAGTCAGGAACGCACGGAAAGCCGTCGAGATTTCCTGCCGGATCGGCCACCGAAACGGCGAAACCCTGGGACGAGAGAAAGCGGCACATCCAGCCTCCCATGCGTCCTCTGCCTCCGATAACGAGAACTCGCCTGCCGTCCCCGTGCCCCCCGGTCGTGACCCGGTCTTTTTCCTGGAGGGTCAACGACCATCGAACGAATTGCAGGGCAAGTTTTTCCCCGGTCTCCTCCGAGAGGTTCAACTCACGTGCAACGAGCCGGGCTCGATCGATGACTTTCTTTTCCTGGACGTAGTCGCGAACCGGAAGACCTTGTTCGGCCTTGAGCCGGCCAAGCTTGGAAGAGATCTCTTGCCGCCTGGCGACCAGCTCCAGGATCCCCCGGTCAACCTGGGCGATTTCATCTCGAAGTTCCTTCCGTTTTCCCTCGGACACACCACTTCCTCCTTACTCCTCGTAGACGAATCGAACCGGAGAATCGATGTCAGGATGAAGGCTCTTGTGGACGGGGCACGACAGGGCAGCCGCTTCCATGGCCTCTTTCTCATCGTCGGCCAGATGGCGTGCCTTGTCTGCGGGAATCGTGATGGTTGCGGGAAGGGAGGCAATCCGGCGGACCGGCTTTGTTTGCATGTGTTTTTCCACATGAACCCGGGTTCCAGAAATGTCGAGATCGTTCCCTTTTGCGACAATTCCCATGATCGTGACCAAACACGAACCGAGTGCGGCGGCCATGAGATCGGTCGGGGAGAAGGATTCTCCCTTCCCCATGTTGTCCTTGGGGGCGTCAGTGAGGAGAGTGTTGCCACTTGGGCCGTGCTTGACCATGCATCGCAAGCCGCCCTCATAAACCGTATGGATTTCAACGGACATTCTTCATCACTCCTTCTCTGAACCGAGGAAAGACCGGACGGACCTGAGGAAGGGTCCATGATAGGACCTTTTCGGTTCAAAGAGCAGGGAGATCTTTCCGCTGTTTCAGCAGGAGGGAGAAAACGGAGGGATCGCTCGGCTTTGGAAGCCGATACGATCCCTCAGGATGATGCGGGGGAAGCTCAGATTTCGACGATACGATAGATGCGCCACGGGGGATTGAGCCCGGGGTTTTCCATTGGACTGACGCTGACATTGGGCGACGTAAAAGCCATGGATGGGTCGAAGTTGAACCCGGTATCCTGCCAAGTCTCGATGTCGATCCGCTCCTCGATGATGTAGCTCTTGGTGGGATCTAGCTCGTAGTCTGCTGGGTCGAAGCTGAAGCTCACGACAGCAGGGTCAGGGGTGAAGTTTGTGGCCACAAGACCCACGGTTCCTCCCACGTCATCCTTCCAGGCACTGGCAACGACCCGGGGAATATCGTGGGTCGTGACCACCGCCAGTAGTTTGAAGTCCATGCTCACCGAGTCGGTAGGACCCATGGGGTTAACCGTGGGTTTCCTCAAGGTTCGGCCGAAGACGAGGTATTCGGGGAGCGAGCCCCGAAGGGTGGCCAGTGCGGCAAGATAGACACCCTCATCCTTGACCGCCGGGTCGAGCCCGATGAATGGTCCTTCAAACGGAAGACTGTTGACGTCGCTTTGATCGACCTGGGCTCGCAGCACCCGTCCGTCCATGGCGATCTGAGCCGTTCTGTAGCGCATGATCAAGAGATCTTCCAGGAGGAAGTCCTCATCGACATAGAGCTCCATGGCCCGGGTCACGGACGGCGGCTTCGAGGGTTGGAAGCTGTAATCGTGGTAAAGGTGGGAGAACATGGAGATGGGGATGGCATTGTCGATGGTCCGGAAGACACCGTTCAAGCTATCGTCCAGAGGGAAGCCAAAGCTCCGCCCCACCAAGATGTAGTGAGCGATCATGGTTTCCGGTGAGTGTTCCATGCCAAGGATGAGAGGTTGCACCCCTGCTGTCGCCGCCGCGGCTCGAATTTCCAGGGCCAGATTCACCCATCCGGCGGAGAGGTAATTGCCTCCTCCTACGGTGTGAAGATGACAGTTGCGATCGACCGTCAGCGGATCATCCACGAGGGGGGCATAACAGTTGAAGGCGAAGTTCCCGGTGCCGGTCGTTGCGACGGCGTTGAAGCCGGCAAGCCCCCCGGCGAGGGACTCGTTCATGACATCCATGATCAACCCGGTTCGATGAGTCTTGAGCCAGTCGCTCGCGACGCAGGATCGATAGCGCACTTTCTTGGCGAGCATCGGTGTCACGTCCGGGTTGTACATGATTCCTTTCTGCAATCCGGTCGGAAGAACGGCGGCGTCAGTAGCGATGCCGGTGGTGTCCCGGTTCATGGCGACGATTTTCACCTGGATCTGTCCCTGAGATGGAGGATTTCGCATCAGGTCGATGAACTCCGCCACCCCGTCTCGAAGAGGATAGGCCTCATCATCCCATCCTCCACCACCTGGTCCGGTCGGGGTCAAATGATATCCGCCAAGGAGAACGAAGGGCCGAAAGTCCACGGTTCCCTGGGGGTCGTAGCGCCTGCGCACCAGCTCGAGTGCTTGCAATGATTGTTGTAGCTTCGTGAACTCTGCGTTCTCGTCGATGTCATCCGTATCCATAGGAAGCCCCCAACGAACCATGAAGGTGGTGACCTTGTTGATTTCCTCCACATCAACCCGGTCTCGGAGAGTTCCTCGAGCAAGAAAAGGTGCGTTTTGTGTCGTCACCCAGTTGCGGTAGATCTGAGTTGCATCCAACCAGTCCCCGTCAAAGACGTCGAAGACGCAATCATAGCCGAGATCTTGGCGCAGGTTGAACGTTCGCAGATCTTGTTCGATGGTTGCCTGGGTTTCGCCGCCGGATGGTTTGAGGCCTTTGTTGAAGTGAGTGAAATAGGTGTAGAGGCGCCATTTGTCCGGGGCTACGATCGGTGCTCCCGAATTCCAGTACACGTTCTTGACGAAGCCGGCTTTGTCTTCCGCCTGGAAGTAGAACCCGTGGGTATCGTCATAGTAAGCCATGTACTGGCTCATCATGTTGCCCGGGTAGGTGAAGAAGGCGTCCGTGACAAAGCCCTCATCAGGATCTCGCTCTTCGAAGTTATTCCCGTTGTCGAGAGGATCCGGAATGAGCTGGCCGCCGGTCATCGGGGTGAGGAAGAAGTCGTCAGTCCCATCCTCTTCGATTTTCTTGAAGCCAAGGTAAGGGCAGCGAACGGCATAGATGATGTACGGACCGTCGGTGACCTGGATGTCGAAGTCCCAGACCGCTTTCTCATCCGAGGATCTCAACCTGACGAGGACATCAACGTTCAGGAACTGAGAAGTCCCTGGAACGGCGATGTTCATCCATCGCATGGTTGCCGCATTCGACGTTGGCTGCTCCAGCTCGGTTTGCTCGATGGGAAGGAGCACGAACTCCACTTCACCATCCGGAATTTTGATCGGAGGAAACGTGATCGGGTCGCTTGGGCATCGAAGCTCCACCTGAAACATGGAGCTGAACAATGTGTTGAAGCTTGGCTCTCCCGCTACTGTTTTGTTGATGACCTGAGTCATCCCGATGCCACCGACTGGATCCGTGGCCTTCTTCTTTCCTCGCAAGATGAGGAGTTTCATCCGGGAATTTTCGAGTTCTACCCGGGTGTGAACGTCGGCTGCATGAGCGCTGGGCGCTCCCAAGATGGTGGCCAAAAGGAGTACGAACAGAACACGACGGGGCTGGTTCACGACCTTCCTCCCTTCCTAGAAGATATTCATCGACGATGTGGGCAAGCTGGTGTTGCAAACTGCGGCTAGGGACTGGGCTGTCGGCCAGGAATGGCCGATGAAGAAGATTGGGTTTGTGCTCTCTTGCTATTCCGCTTGGTAACCCCGGTGGGTCACCTTGTAGTTCCAGGTCTATTGTAGATCACGTGATACGGAACGGGAAGCGAATCTTGACCATCCCATGGGAATTTCCAGGACTAGGAGTCTGTTGTAAATAAGAGATGAATCCAATGCTCCGGCTGGATGGGTCGGAGCGGTACATTGCGGCTGGGTGGGGACGATCCGAAGGTTGATCGACTTTTCGAGTGCGAGAGAGTGATGGGGGCTCGGAAAGCTT
>JAJDCM010000009.1 GCA_029260825.1 Planctomycetota bacterium
CCGGCGAGCTGCGGCAACCGAAGCAGGATTGCCTGAACAAGATGGGCCACGCAATGCACGACCTCGACCCCGTGTTCGATGCATTCTCCCGCTCGCCGAAACTCGCGGCAGCCGTACAAAGCCTCGGATACGAGCGACCCGGCATCGTGCAGTCGATGTATATTTTCAAACCGCCACGGATTGGCGGCGAGGTTATCTGCCACCAGGACTCGACGTTCATCTACACGGAACCGGAGTCCTGCATCGGCTTCTGGTTCGCTCTCGAGGACGCGACAGTGGAAAACGGCTGCATGCACTTCATCCCGGGCGGGCACGAGTTGCCGCTGAAGCAGAGAAATTATCGTCGCGAAGACGGCAGCTTCATCATCGAGACGATCGACGACACCCCGTGGCCGGAAGAGCGCAAATTGCCGGCCGAAGCGAAGGCGGGCACACTGGTGATTTTCGACGGGCGCATGCCGCATCTCAGCGGTGCCAATCACTCCGACACGTCACGTCACGCCTATACGCTGCACGTGATCGACCGGCAGTGTCATTATCCGGCGAATAACTGGCTGCAACGCGGCCCGGATATGCCGCTTCGCGGTTTTGGCTGAAATCACATGCTGTTTACGGACGTCATTCGTACGAAGCGCGACGGCGGCGAACTCCGCGATGCAGAAATAGAATTTTTCGTCGCCGGACTGGCCGACGGCAGCCTTCCTGCCGAACAGGTGTCGTCGCTCGCCATGGCGATCTTCCTGAATTCGATGACGTTCGAGGAAGCGAGCAAGCTGACGATCGCGATGGCGAATTCCGGCACCGTGCTCGACTGGAGCGCCGAAGGACTCGATGGTCCCGTCGTCGACAAGCACTCGACGGGCGGCGTCGGTGACAAGGTCAGTTTCATGCTCGCGCCGATTGCCGCAGCCTGCGGCTGCTATGTGCCGATGATCTCCGGCAGGGGCCTCGGGCACACGGGCGGCACGACCGACAAGGTCGAATGCATACCCGGGTACAATCCGGCGCCGGATTTCGCGACCTTCAAAAAGATTGTTAAATCAACAGGTTGTGCCATTATTGGCCAGACTGAAGATCTCGCTCCGGCGGACAGGCGGCTGTATTCGATTCGCGATGTGACGGGTACGGTCGAATCGGTGCCGCTGATTACGGCGTCAATCCTGTCGAAAAAAATTGCCGCGGGTCTCGACGCGCTGGTCATGGACGTGAAGGTCGGAAGCGGCGCGTTCATGGACCGTCTCGAGAAAGCCGAAGAACTCGCGAACAGCATTATCGGCACGGCGGCGAAAGCAGACCTCAAAACGCACGCGGTCATTACTGACATGAACGAGGTACTCGGCACGACGGCGGGCAACGCTGTCGAGGTGGCGGAGTCGATGCGCTACCTGCGGAACGAAGAACGCGATGCGCGCCTCGACGAGGTCGTGCTCGCACTCTGCGGCGAAATGCTGGTCGTCAGCGGACTGGAGCCGGATCGTGACGTGGCGAAGAAGCGCTGCGACGAGGCAGTGACCGGTGGACGCGCGGCGGAGATTTTCGGTCGCATGAGTACGGCACTGGGCGGGCCCGCCGATTTCGTCGACAACTACGAAAAGTACCTGCCGCAAGCGGCTGTCGTCAGACCCGTGTTCGCCGAGGGCGTACTGAGCCAGGTCGATACCAGGGCCGTGGGCAACGCGATCATCGAACTCGGTGGCGGGCGCCGCAAGGTCGGCGAAGAGCTCGACCTGTCTGTCGGCTTTACCGGGATCGCGCCGATCGGAACGTCGCTCGATACGAACCGGCCGCTCGCGGTCGTGCATGCGGCAAGCAATGCCGATGCCGACCTCGCGGAAAGAAATCTGCTGGCCGCCTGCGGGCTCACGGCGGAGGCGCCGGCGCCAAGGTCCGTAATCTCCAGGATTCTGGAAGGGTAGGCTGCCGTTTGGGGTATCCTAGGCGGCAACAATAACAACATCTGTCCCCGGGGAGTAAACCATGCCGAGCAACCTGATCGGAATCCTTGGCATCATCGTGATCCTTGCAATCGCAGTCGCTTTTTCGAGCAATCGCAAAGCTATTCACTTGAGAGTCGTTGGATCGGCACTCGCATTGCAGGCGCTTATCGCTGCGATAGTCCTGTACTGGAGCACAGGCCAGAAAGCGATCGAGATATTGAGCTCGGGTGTGCTGGCGATCATCAAATTTGCTAACGCCGGCATCGACATGGTGTTCGGTCCACTGGCTGACACCGACGTGATCGGGTTCAGCTTCGCCTTCAACGTGCTGCCGATCATTATTTTCTTCGCAGCGCTGATGTCTGTCCTGTACCACCTGCGCATCATGGAGTGGCTCGTCAGGATCGTCGGTGGTGCGCTGCACAAGATCATCGGCACGGGAGCGATCGAGTCGATGAATGCGGCCGCCAATATTTTCGTCGGCCAGACCGAAGCGCCACTCGTCGTCAAGCCGTACCTGAAGGGCCTGACCGATGCGCAATTCTTCACGGTCATGGTGTCGGGGCTTGCGTCGATAGCGGGCACGGTTCTCGCGGGATACGTCCTCATGGGCGCCGAACTCAAGTACCTGCTCGCGGCCGCGTTCATGGCGGCGCCAGGCGGCCTGCTCATGGCCAAGATCATCATGCCCGACGACGAGTACATACCGCCGGGCAAGCACGAAAAACTGCAGATGGAGCGCAGTCAACACAGGAACGTGATCCTCGCGGCGGCTGTCGGGACGACCGACGGGCTGCGGCTGGCCGTCAACATCGGCGCCATGCTCGTCGCCTTCGTCGCATTGATCGCACTGTTT
>JAJDCM010000081.1 GCA_029260825.1 Planctomycetota bacterium
TACCTCGAGAACCAGGAGCTGTTTCCGGACATCCTCGTCTACAACGAACCTCAGAGTGTTGCCGAGGGACGAGACACTCAGATCGAACGGGCAGTCGAGGAATTGCTTCAGGAGTCATCTGCCAAGCAGTAAGCATCGACGTGGCAAGGGAGAAAGGGGGCTCAGTGCCTGATTCAATGACAACTTCGTTGTTTCGTGTTGGATTGTGCCTCCTTTTTCTCGCGCCATGGTCGCCTCTTTCGCAAGCGCAGGAGCAGCCTCCTTCCGAGACGATTCAGAAGAGAATCGACGACGCCGGCAAGAAAGTTCGGGATGTCGAAGCACTTCGCGGTCCCGATCACCCGGACGTTGCCTCAGAGCTTCTGGTTCTTGGACGGCTTCTTCATGGGAGTGGCGACTACGATGAGGCAGTCCTCGCCTATGAACGAGCCCTGATCATTCGAGAGGAATCCCTCGGTCCTGAAGACCTGGAAGTGGCTCAGTGCCTCAATAATCTGAGTCTCTCGTTGATGCGGCTCGGTAAGCTCAAGCTGGCCCGTCCTCTTCTTGAGCGATCTCTGACGATCCGGGAGAAAGCTCTCGGCCCGGATCATCTCCATGTGGGCTTGAGCTTGAACAATCTGGCAAGCCTTCTTGTCGATGCGGGATCTTCGCCCGAGGCGCTTCCTCTTCTTGAGAGGTCTCTCCGGATCTGGGAAAAGAACCTCGGGCCCGAACATCTCGACACGGCGATTGTCATCAGCAATCTGGCGATGGCAAAGAAGAGGGAAGGTTTTTTTGAAGCCGCCCGGTCGCTCAGTGAACGCACTCTGGCGATTCGGGAAAAGGTCCTTGGACCGGACCATCCTCTGGTCGCAGAGAGCCTTGAGAGCCTCGCCGACGTGCTGGAACGACAGGGACTCTTCGAATCGGCAATCCTCCTTCGCGAGCGCTCCCTCAAGATTCTTGAAGGAGCACTTGGTCCCGATCACCCGGCTGTCGCCGAGAGTTTGGAAGCCATGGCTTTTGCGCTGAATGAGCAAGGGCTTGTCTCCGACTTACGTCCCGGGTTGGATCGAGCGCTTCTCATCTTTGAAAACGCACTTGGCCCCGAGCACCCGCGGGTGGCGAGGAGTCTTCAGAATCTGGGAGTCTTTCTCCTGACCGCCGGGCTGTATTCCGAGGCGCGGCCGTTTCTTGAGCGATCGATCGCGATCAATCAAGCCGCGTATGGCCCGGACGACCCGGAGGTCGCCGCGGGTCTGAATAGCCTTGCAAGCCTCCTTGAGAGGGAGGGACTTGCCTCGGAGGCCCGTCCTCTCTTTGAAAGATCAATCGAGATTTTTGAGAAAGCTCTCGGCCCGGATGACCCGGAGGTAGCGATGGTCTTGAACAACCTTGCCAGCCTCCTCGATGACCTTGGGCTTTTTTCCGAGGCGCATGCCATCTACAGGAGGGCTCTGGCGATCTGGGAAAAGGAATTCGGTTCAGAACATCAAAACGTTGCGCTTGCAGTTAACAATCTTGCCGGAATCCTCGAGAGAGAAGGGAAAGATCTGGAGGCGCGAGCCTGCTACGAGAGGTCAATCGCAATCTGGGAGAAGACCCGTGGCAAAGATCATCCCGATGTGGCAACCGGGCTGAACAACCTGGCTCTTCTCCTCGAAAGAGGAGGTTTTTTTGAAGAGGCTCGGTCGCTTTACGAAAGGGCTCTTACCATTCGTGAGAGGGCGCTGAGCCCGGATCATCCGGACATCGCGGTGTGCCTGAATAATCTGGCCGGTCTTCTTTATCGTCAGGGCCTGTTCGCCGAGGCTCATCCTCTTTTCAAGAGGGCGATTGCGATTCGTGCCAGGTCATTTGGTCCGAACCATTCCAATTTTTCTACGAGCCTGACGAACCTGGCGCTTCTCGAGGCCGATATGGGAAATCGGGAGGAAGCGCGAAGGCTCGGGAAGAAGGCATTGGTAGCGCGCGAGGCCCAGTTTCAGGAAACTCTGTGGTCTCTTACCGAGAATGAACGGCTGCTCTTCGAAGAACACCTCGAAGACAATATTGAAATGTATCTGGGAATCACAGGCCCATCCGGTGGAGAAAAGTCTTCAAGTTCTTCTCATGAGGTACTTTCTTCGCTTCTCAATTGGAGGGGCAGAGTAACGAGGAGCATTTTCTGGGGCTGGGGCGAGGGAGATCTTTCTGCCGAAGAGAAGGCCATCCTTCAAGATCTTCGCGCGAGCCAGGAAGAACTGTCGAATGCGTTCTATGCCCGAGACATTGCGAATCGGAAGGTGCACGGTGAAGAACTGCGGAGGTTGTGGAAACGACGGAATGATGTCGAGCTCTCGTTTGCAAGGGCCCGAGGAGAACGCTCGGGGAAGAGCTCGAGAGAGAAGAGTGCGTCCTGGGAAAAGGGCGAGATGGCCGTCTCTCTTCTTGCGGCTCTTCCCCCGTCCTCGGTGGCGGTGAACTTCTTCGTGCACCGGGTCTATGAGACGGCGGTGAGACAAGGCAACGAGCCCTTGAAGAAGGGGGATTGGTCCTCTCCGCGAGTATCGGCATTTGTGATGCGACAAGGGAATGAGATCAAGCAATTCGATCTGGGAGAAGCATCGGTTCTCGAGGAGGCGACGAAGAGGTTTCTGGCCGAGATCGTGACGAAGAGGGGGCTTGGGAGGCCTGCGATGGGTGATGGGGCTCCTCCTACGTCGCCGGCAACGGATCGCCTGCGTGAACTCCTCTGGGATCCTCTTCGAGAGTCTCTGGGTGATTGTGAGATCGCGATCATTTCTCCAGATACATTCCTTGGAACTCTTCCCTTCGGCACGATTCAGGAAAAGGACGGTAGTTTTCTCATCGAGCATCGCTCCTTCGTCTATCTCCAGGACTTGATGAGTTTGATTCCGAAGAAGCCTTCCAGGGTCGTTCCTGTTCCTCGGCTCTTGATTACAGGAGGAATCAAGTACGGACGACGTGGGGAGCTCTCTCCTCAGGCGTCCGGAGAAAACCGAGGAGGTTTGCCACCACGTTGGAGTCGCCTTTCGTCAACGGGCCGGGAAGCAGATGCCATTGCGGGCCTATTCGAAGAGATGATCAACGACGACGCCGCGGAGTGCACCCTTCTTCTTGGCGAGAAGGCCACGGAGGAGGAGGTGAAAACCGGGCTTTCCCGCCACACGCACATTCACCTTGCGACTCACGGCTACTTCCAGTCTCGTGGTTTGCCGCCGGAGTGGAAGGCTTCAGGAAAAGACTCGGTTGAACGGGCCAGGGATTCTCTTGATGAAGCCGAAATGACGATTGCTCGTTTCTTTCCCGACCTTCTATCGGGCCTTGTGTTCGCGGGTGCGAACGCCGAACCAGTGCCGGGAAGAGATAACGGACTCCTCACTTCGGAGGAGGTCAAGTATCTTGATCTATCCGGATGTGAGTTGGTCGTTCTCTCTGCCTGTGAAACAGGTTTGGGAAGGCAAAAAGGTGGGGAAGGAATGATGGGGTTGCGCCGTAGTTTCCGACAGGCCGGTGCAAGAACGGTGATCAGTTCACTCTGGCAAGTGCGAGACGATAGCACTCAGGAACTCATGGAGCGCTTCTATGAGAATCTCTGGCTGAAGAAGATGGGCAAACTAGAGGCGCTTCGCAAGGCCCAGCTCTGGATGCTGGCGAGAAATCGTAAGGAGGACGGGGAGGCGCTGCCCTCGACCTGGGGGGCGTTTGTGCTTGACGGGGACCGGGATTAGGAACAAAGGCGGGTGGGTTCTTTTTCGATTTCTTGTTTTTCGGGCGCTTCACGATTTCGTGTGGGTAGCTAACCGATCACGAGGCATCTCGAGATTCGAACACAAAGAAAAATGGGAATGATCCCTGGAATTGAGTCTTTGGACAACTCTCAACGCGGACCGTCTTATGTCTTATGGCCTTCCTCCCTTTGGGCTTTCTCATGGGCGTTTCGGCCCACACGAAAGTCGGAAGACCCTTTTTTCGGAAGATTCCGAGGGACTCGACGTCCAAGCTGAACCATGCAGTAGATGAAGAGGCAGTAGATGAAGAGGCTGTAGATGGAGAGCAGCAGTTCGGGATCGAGAAAAACAGGAGACCTTGCCATGGGATCGTCGGATTTGCGTGAACCCGCAGGAATTACGGACAGGGACTCCAGTGGTGAGGCCGATCAACCCCCCTCCCGATCTAGCCGGTTCTTTCGGAATCGCTGGGGTCGATTGGCACTGAGCCTCATGGTCTCCGGAATGATTCTCATCCTGCTGACGGGAGGGGCAACCTGGTGGGGGATGGAGTCACTCACCTCTCAGAATCGGAGCAAATGTGATCGCTTCTTTGCAGAGCTCGGTGTTGCCGGGGTGGATGAGGCCTTTGACCGGTTCCTTGTTGACTCGAGGCTCATCAGGTTGGTCGAGGGACTTGAGAAAGACGTCGTTTCGGGGTGGAGAAAGAGCAATTTTGAAGGAGAAGTACTGCCGGATCACGTGAAGTCGGAACGAGACGGAAAGCTCGACGACATCCATGAGGTCCTCCTTCTTCCTCCCTCTCTCGTCTCCCGGCCCGAGGACTCTGACGGCCAGCGCACCATGGCGATCATCAAAGAGCTCTATCTCATCTTTGTTCTCAGGGAGTCGGCCGAGGATTTTGCCGAAGCTGGGTTCTACGACAAAGCTGGGGAACGGATTGAGGATTTGCTCCAGGTGATTGCTCCTCGCCTGGGTGATGGAATCACCTCGTTCCGCCGAACTCTTCGTCACTACGAACAGCTTGTGGAGAGTGTGTCTCCATGGATTCAGAATCTCCCGGACGAAAACCTGGAACGTATTCACGAAGCCTGGAACAATTTTGACCCGGACCGATCCATGGAAGAGAGTCTCCGTTCCACTGCAGTTCGCTATATCAAGTACTTCGAGGCACCGAAGATTGCGCCGAGTGAGAGTTCTTCGTTATCCCAAGCTCTCTTGAGAATTCCCATGCAGGTCGTGAATACCCTCGAGGAATCGCTCTTTCTTGACTGTCTTTTGCCGGCGGCGGGAGACGTTTCTTTGGTCTACAACCCGCGTCCCCAAGACATCGATCCTGCCGGTATTTCTGGTGCTTATCTTCGTACCCTTCGCTTGCTTGGAGATCGGCGAAAGTTCTATCCATACGTTCCCTACTCTTTCAATGATCCTGTTGCGCCGGAGGAAGGAAGGGCCATGCACGCGTTGTTTGACGAGGTGATGCGACAGGAGCGTTCACGGCGGAAGATCGGAGCATTCCAGAGAGTTGGTGTTTCGTCCAGTTTGGCAGGTGTGCGTGTCGTTGCAACCGAAGACGAGGTCACATTCTCGGTGCCAACCAACAAACCCGGGCCGATCACGTTGCGTTTCCAGCTTTGAAGTCAGGGTTGACTCACTGGCCGAGGTGGCTCTTTCGGGCGAAGCGGGTGGTTTCTCATCTGAATCCTTGAATCATGATGATGTCACTGTCTCGCCGATCGATCCGGGCAAAAAGAAGGGTGTTGCCATCAGGAGACAAAGTGAGACCAAGTCCACCCAGTTGATCTTGTCCGCGGTCGAGAGCGAGGTGGGTGTTCTTGCCGGAGGCGATGTCGTGAAAAATCAATTGAAGGGTCGATGGGTTTCCATCGGACGCAAAGGTCAGGATGCCAGCTTCAAAAACGTCGTATCCGAAATCTGCTCGAATCCCTGGCGTTGAGGTTTCGTCCCTCATCGGGAGTTCATTGTCCAGGTGAAGATCGAAGATGCCTAAACGATGAGGTTTGCAGAAATAGATGGAGCGTCCATCCCACGACTCTTTCCCGTTGATCGCTCCTTCCCGGGTCAGCATCGAGGCGTTTTTCCCGTCCAGGTTCATGCGCCAGAGTTGCCAATCTCCCGACTGATCCGAGACAAACAACAACGATTGTCCGTCCCGTGAGAATTGCGGATTGGTTTCATTGGCTGGGCTTTGAGTCAGTCTCGTGTTGTTGATGATCGCATCGGTAGGGGCAAGAGTCATCAGGGAAAGATCGGAGCGACCGTTCTGATCCCTGTGCTCGATTGCCAGATGCTTTCCGTCCGGCGACCAATCAAAACTTCTTATCTTGAGTTCGTCGGAGGTGGTAATTCGACGGGATTCCTTCCCTTCGCTATCCGCAAGCCAGATTCCCAGGTGGCTTCCACGGTCGGAGAGAAACGCAATTCGTTCTCCGTGCGGTCCAAACTTCGGCATCCAATCCCATCGTGTTGACTTGATCAAGCATTCGGGGCGGCTCCAGTTTTCCCCATCGTTTTGAGTGCGCCAGATGTTGATTTCGAATCGGCTTCTTTCGAACACGAGTCGCTGGTCATCGAGGGCAAGCATGGGATCACACCCGTAGTCTCCGAAGGAAATGATGGGGTGCGCCTTGCCGCCTCCAGCATTCATCCGCCACAAGCGGGGGTGTCCGTCACGCCGGGAGGAGTAGATGACTTCGTTTCCGTTGACCATCCATTCGATGCCCGTAATCGATGTACGGTCAAAGGTGAGCTGGGTCTCTTTTCCTGGGTGTTTGATTCGCATCGTGAAGAGGTCTTCGATGCCGATCGTTTCTGCCCGGGCGAAGACGATTTGTTGACCGTCTGGCGAAACGGCGAGATCCCGATCTCCAAAGTAATGGGAGGGAGGGCTGGTGAGCTGTGTTCTTTCCCGGGAGAGTAAGTCGAGCTCGAACACCGAAAACGGTTCGGTTCGGGATGGGCGATCGACGAAAAGAAGGGAGTTCCCGCCCGGAGAAAAGATGAGGTCGCAGATGTTGCCCGAGATGGTCGGGCTCACTTCTTGTGCCAGCCCTCCTCGGGAAGGGACGACAAAGAGCCCGCAGTCCGCAGTGCCTCCGCGGACAAAGGCGATCCATGTGCCGTCCGCCGACCAGCAGGGGTTTTTATCTTCTGCAGGATGGGTGGTCAGACGCCGTACGGCCTCGGTGCCGAGGTCTTTTATGTAAATATCGTAGTTGTCTCCGGACTCGCCGCTCCAGGAGAAAGCCAAGGAGTGTCCGTCGGGAGAGAGGGAAGGGTCGAGTTCTGAGCCGTGAAGGCTCGTCAGGGAGACCTCGCGGAATTCTGCAGGAGGAAGCGAGTGGAGCAGCCTGTTTCCGGCGTATCCCGCAGCGGCTAGGAGGACGATGCCGATCGACAGCACGAGAAGCCCTGGAACTCGCCGCGACCGGCCCACCCTGACCAACCCATCGCGGGCGACGGTGGGTTCGGAATCGGTGGTCTCAAAAGGGGGAAACTCTTCGGCGAATGGAGCTGATTCTTCCCACGGACGAGTCCTGGGGATGAGTCGATATCCTCTTTTTCGAATCGTTTCGACAAACGACGGCGTTCGAGGGTCGTCGCCAAGAGCTTTTCGCAGCTCTGATATGCAGCGAGACAACACGTGATCCGTTACGCAGACTCCGCCCCAGACCTCCTCGATCAGCTCCTCTCTCGAAACGACCTCGCCTTTTCGTTTGGCCAGGAAGAGAAGAACTTCCATGACTTTGGGCTCCACCTGAACGGTAGTTTCCCCGTCGCGCAGGCGATTCTCGCGGGGAAGAACCGTATATCGTCCAAGATGGAAGGGATTGC
Source organism: Planctomycetota bacterium (assembly GCA_029260825.1). Classification (GTDB taxonomy): domain Bacteria; phylum Planctomycetota; class JACOTG01; order JACOTG01; family JAJDCM01; genus JAJDCM01. Next base: position 7,572 of record JAJDCM010000081.1, read on the forward strand.
TCATCATCCGTTCATTCTACATCTCTAGATCTTTCAGGGACTTGTGTGTCCTTACGAAAACCTCAGGAAAACATGAGAGGGTTCGTCGCAAAGCCAGATGAACCAGGGTCGTATGCTCCAAAAAGCGCCCGACATGATGCCGAGTCGGGAGGTGGCAAACTTTTGAGGATGAGCAACAGGGAGATCACGCATGAGTGTCAGGGGTTTCTTTCACGGGAGTATTTCGGGTGGTGTCATCAGGATCGGTCTTTTCCTGATTGCAGGAACGATTGGCGAGGCCGGGCTTGCCCAGGATCTACCGAAGTCCGGGGAGAACCAGTCGGCGAGGAGGGATCCAGCGGAGCTTGTCGTCGAAGAAGAAACGACGCCGGGTGTCGAAGAGGCTCGTGGGTTTTGCCGTGAGCTCATGAAGCGGCTCGGTCTGCCAGGGCTTTCTGCATCGGTTGCGGTGGGAGGGGAATTGGTATTTTCCGAAGGCTTTGGTCTTGCTGATCTGGAGAATCCGACGGAGGTGAGCCGGGTTTCGCGCTTTCGTATCGGGAGTCTTTCAAAGCTGGTCACGATCGGAGCGGTAGGTCGTCTCGTGGACGAAGGAAAGCTTGATCTTGATGCACCTGTTCAGGACTACGTCCCGTATTTTCCGGAGAAGAAGTGGAAGTTGACCACTCGCCAGCTCTGCTCTCATACCGCGGGTATCCGTCACTATGGGCCCAACGATGGGCTCGAGTCGAACAAGCGGTTTGAAACCGTTCAGGAGGGGGTTGGCATTTTTGCCGATGACCCGCTCAAGTTTGAACCGGGCACCTCTTATTCCTACTCAAGCTATGGCTACAACCTGGTGAGTGCGGTGATCGAAGGGGCAAGTGGAATGACGTTTCTTGATTACCTCGACAAGGCCGTGTTGAAGCCGCTCTCGATGACCTCCACCACTGCCGATGACAACCGATTGATCATCGAGAATCGAGCGGGTTTCTATCACGTGAATCCGGATGGCTCGGTGGTCAATTCACCCTATGTTGACAGCAGCTACAAATGGGCTGGGGGCGGTATGCTCTCCACGTCCGAGGATCTTGTTCGGTTGGGGTTAGCTCATTTGAAGCCCGGCTTCTTGGCCAAGAAAACACTCGATGAGGTCTTTTCGCCCCAGGAAGCCGCGGCCACCGGCGATTTCAAGGTAGGGCTGGGGTGGAGACTTGCCCGGGATGAGGAGGGGCGAACCATGATTCACCACGGGGGGGCCATCGCCGGGGGGCGCGCGTACATACTTGCCTATCCGGAACACGGGGTCGTTGCCGTCCTCCTGACGAATACCTTTACCCGGTTTGGGCGGGCCGAGGCTCAGGACCTTGTACGGGGGTTCATGGTGGCGGATTAGTCTGGAGACGGATCAGCACTCACGGACGATCTTGACGGGCCCATCGGGGTCGCTTCAATTCGTTTTTTGTGTTGGAGTTCTTTTACCTGTCCGGAGAATGGGGGAATGAACCAAGCAGGAATCAACTGTCGCGGATCCATCCATGTTGTCGTCCTCTTCGTTTTGGTTTTTACCTTGGTGGTTCTTGGGCTTTCCTACTACGTGAAAGAGTTCCGCCTCACTCCTACCGCGCATACGATTGCGGTGCGAGTTGAGGGGAAGGGAGGGCCGGTTTCCGGAGCCACGGTGACACTCTACAACACAATCGACATTCATGGCTCTCGCGGTGTTCTCGCAACGGGAGTCACGGATGCAAAGGGGATGGCAAAACTTGATGCCCCTCATGCCCACCTCTCCTGGCTCGTGATCACCTCAAAGGGGTATGGCCGTTGGGTCTCAACTTACCAGGGAGCGAAGGGAACCGTGCCTGTTGATGTCCTGCTTCTTTCGGCGGCGAGCATCGGCGGAGTGGTTCGAAGCGCCGAGAAACCGGCCGAGAAAACCTGGGTTGCTTTGGTGACCGACGACGAAGAAGCTTTCTTCACCGAGACGAATTCAAGGGGAGAGTATGAATTCACCGAGTTGCCACCAGGCGGGTACGATGTGATTCCGCTGGAAAGCTATCCACGGCAGTCCGAGAGGGCGCGGCTTCGAGGTCCTCGAGTCCCGGATCCCGGTCGCCAGCATGTTGTCCTGTTCGAAGGATCGAGCATGAGGGTCGACCTCACGCTGGATACATCACTGATTTCGGTTGATGGGACCGTGACTTTGAATGGTGTTCTGGTCCCGTCGATCCTCGTCAGCATCGAGGTGCAGAATACCGAGCTTGGATCCTGGTCAGCGGTGGCAACGGGAGTTACCGACTCGAAGGGTCGTTTTGAGATCAGAGAATTTAGAAGTCGAGAAGAGATGTGGATTACCGCAAGATATTCGCGACAGCAATGGCAGGTTGAACCACGTTTTTTGCGCCAAAGATTTGTTCCGCTCGGGAAAACCACATCGCTAGCCATGGAAGCGGAGCCAGTGTCTGTTGCGATCGGGTTTGCGGCCACTGACGTACCGGTTCAGGCCTATTTTCAGTTCTCTCTCGGGCCGGATATAGCTGGTGGCGGAGTGCCAGGTTTCCCCGACGACTATTCCTGGATACTTCAGGGAGGTCAAGAGCCCAAGACATATCCATTCTTTCCGTCTGGCTCCTATCGCACCCAAGTTCGAAGAAAAGGAGGAACGATGGGGGAGTGGCAACGCTTCCAGGTAAGGTCTGGGGGTGACAACACCGTTACCTTGGACTACTGAATTCCCATGTTTGAAGGCTTGACCTCTTGTTCTGGATAGGATACTCTGAAAAACAGAGTACTCTGAAAACCTAGGAGGTTCTCATGCAAAAGCACCATGTTGTGGACGGGGTGGCTGAAGATCTTGGCTTTGTTCGCCGAGCCCTGGCTCGATCCGAATGGAACTCCGGCGCCCCTTCAGCTGTCTTTCTGGTCTGCTCGGTCATTGTTTTGATCGGTTTTCCCCTGAATGATTTTCTTCCCAAGTACGCTCTCACTTACTGGTCGATAGCAGCGCCTCTTGCCTTTGTGGTGTCGGCGGTAATTGGCCGGCGGCACTGGCGTCAAAAAGGTCAGGTGGATGCACGATCGGGTGTACGACATCTGGCCCACTGGGGGGTCATGCTTGCCGTGATGGGTCTTTGTTTTCAGCTACCCGCCACCGGCGCAATTTCTTGGCGCGCGCTGGGCCCTCTCGTCTTGCTTCTCTCGGCCATGGGATATCTCCTGGCGGGAGTCCATCTTGATCGACGATTCTTTTTGCCCGGAGCGTTGATGGCTCTGGGAATTGGAGTCATGCCGATTTGCGGTGGTTTCGAATGGACTGTTACATGGGTCCTGGTTGCACTGGCGCTTAAGGTTTCGGCGCGAGTAGGAGGCAAGGCGGGTGCCGTCGAAAAGAGCTGATAAGAAGGATGACGTCCGGTTCAAGGGATTTGGTGGTTTGGACCGGCTGTTCGAGCACCGGGTTCGTCTGGCTATTTGCGTGTTGCTCAGTCGGTACAAGATGCTTAACTTCACCCGACTGAAAGAGCTCCTCGAAGAAACGGACGGGAGCCTTGGTACTCACTTGCGGAAACTTGAAGAGGCCGGATACGCCACCGTGAAGAAAGAGTTTCATGACCGGCGTCCCGTCAGCTGGTACGCCTTGACAGCGGTCGGGTCTCGGGCGTTATCAACCCATGTGGAGAGTCTTCAAAATTTGCTACGGCAGGCAAAGAAGTGACCATTCCTGGAGAAGTTGAATGATGAGCATGGCATGGAGTTCTGCGATTCTCTTGCTTTCATTTCTTGGGGTTCCGCTCGAGGAAAAAAAGCCGATGACCCTTCCTCAGGGTCTGGTGCTCAGTGAAGAAGGCCCTCAAGAGTACGTTTTCACGTGTGAGTACTTTCAAACAGACGCAGGGGATGAGTTCATCGGCAAGCATCGTATCGTGGCGAAATATGCCCGAAATCTTGCTGGAGGTAAGGCTGTCTGGAGTGACGCCGTTCTGTCTGGCGGACGAACGTTGGACGGGGATTATGACGAAGGAAAACCCCTCGACTACCTGGAGGGATTTACCTACGACCCCTCGCTAAGAGGCGCCTCGTTCATGCCTTCCTTCTTTCGTGGCTTTCCCGTGACGGCGACCGCTTCCTATGCCAAGAACCTCGTGTGGGACACTCACATGATGGAAGACTTCGGTCAGGGCTTTTTCGGGAGCCTGAAGCTGAATCAACCTTATACACCTCAGGGTATGAGCGATGCAGGAGTGCCTCTTGCGGGCATGGGAACATTTCGCAACCGAAAGGTCGAGCTGACCTGGCTGGGGCTCTCGGAAAGAAACGGTGAATCTTGCGCCATGATCCGCTATCAGGCCTATTTCAATCGATTTCAAATGGGAGTGGGGGCCTCGAAGATTGCCGGGCTGAGTCATTACTGGGGAGAGATCTGGGTTTCGCTCGTCGACAAGCAGATAGAACATGGGACGCTTCATGAGCATGTTTCGATGCGCATCGGTGCATCAAAGGAATCCATGACCCCGTTCCGAGTGTTCCGGGTGGCCAGTTTTGAGAAGCTGCATCAAGGGAAATGATGCGGGCCAGGATTGCACGCTCGGTTCTCTCGTTGAGGTCCAGGCTTGGTTGATGAATCTTGCCATGCGGGAGGCAGGGCCTTAGCAATTCTCCGCAGAAAAGTTAGCCTACTCCCAATTCTTCTCTCAAATTGACGCTTCGCGCGGCAGCAAGCCTTATTCGTGAGCAAGGTACATCCATGACGACCCTCGAACCTTCCAAACCCTGGGAAGATCTCTCCTCTCTTCTTGAGTCCGGCTCTCGCTCCGGAGTCAAGAGCTTTGTGGAAGACCTGCATGCTGGCGAGCTTGTTCGGGCGGTTTCTCGTCTGGATGAGGAGCACGTTCGCCTCTTGTTGACTCTTCTTGATCCGGAGGATGCAGCGGGGATCGTCGATCAGCTTCCCGATCAGCAAGCCGCTGCTTCGGTCGAAACTCTTGAGCCAGAAGAAGCAGCGCTGATCGTTCAGGAAATGCCAAGCGCCGAGCAGGCCGACCTTCTACGAGAGATTGAAGAGGATGAAGCTCAGGCGATCCTGCTTGCCATGGATCCGAGTTCAGCGGATGAAGTCAGGCGCCTCAGTCGATATGCTTCCGATGTTGCCGGAGGACTCATGGGAACCGAGTTTCTCTCCTACTCCCGTGAGGCCTCGGTAGAAAGCGTGATCAAGGACCTGCGAGCCAACTCGCATCGCTACTCTGAATATGTCGTTCAGTACGCCTATATCATCGACAAACAGAAGAGGCTTACGGGGGTCTTGCGTCTTCGGGATCTTCTGCTTTCCCCTCCCACTCGACGAGTCAAGGAGCTCATGTTGCCAAAGCCCGTCCGGGTGAGCGATGAAGCCTCTCTGGATGAACTTCGAGATCTGTTTGACGCTCATTCCTATTTCGGAGTGCCAGTTACCGACAGTTCTGATCGGCTCGTGGGGGTCTTGAAACGGGAGGCGGTAGAGGAAGCACTCGCGGAGCGTAGCGACAACGATTACTTGAAGTCCCAGGGAATCGTCCACGGTGAAGAGCTGAGAAGCATGCCGTTGTTCACCCGATCCCGTAGGCGACTCATGTGGCTCAGTCTCAATATTGGTCTCAACTTTCTGGCTGCCAGCGTGATCGCTCTCTATGAAGAGACTCTCACCCAGGTGATTGCACTTGCTGTCTTCTTGCCGATCATCTCGGATATGAGTGGTTGTTCGGGAAACCAGGCGGTAGCGGTGAGCATGCGGGAGCTCTCCCTCGGCGTGCTTCGACCCCAGGATATCTGGCGGGTGTGGAGCAAGGAAGTGCTTGTTGGTTTTCTCAATGGGGTCGCGCTTGGGCTTCTCATCGGAACGGCGGCGTGGCTCTGGAAGGGAAACCCGTACTTGGGCCTGGTAGTCGGTGGAGCACTGGCCTTGAACACGATGGTGGCTGTCTCTCTGGGGGGAACCATTCCGCTCATACTGAGAAGTCTCAAGATGGACCCGGCTCTTGCATCGGGGCCCATTCTCACCACAGTAACGGATATGTTTGGCTTCTTGCTAACTCTGAGCGCGGCGTCCTTTTTCCTGGCAAAGCTCGCTTCCTAGCCCGGATTATTCATGATTTTGAGCGATTCTCGCCAAACTCATGAATAATCCGACCTAGCGCAAAAGATCGGTCAATGCAACTGACACCGAGAGGGGGATAGACAATGGATTACCCGGAATTCAGTCGGCCTTCGTGGGTTCTCCTGTTCTTGTTCCTCGTGATGGGAATGTCTTGCAAGACCGCCTCCAAGCCTTGGATCCATGCCGAAGGAATCGAAAAGTTCTGGGAAATCCATGACGTTCTCCAGCAAGATCAAGAGCCGAGCGACGAGATGTGGGAGGCGCTCTTCACCTCTCCCGGCTACCTGCAGCTCGACCTCGTGGAGCGAAGAAGTCGCTGGATGAAGCCCGTCTTCAGGAAGGCGTATCGTCCCTCGTTTGCCCCGGAAGCGGCGAAGCTCCGAGCCTCCAAGGATTTCATAGGAACCATGCTCCTTCCCCACCTGGAAATGGTCGGATCGAATCGGGGGGCAGTTGATGATTTCGTGGCGGAGTTTTCTTCGGACGAGACGTTGGAACTTGCTCTTTCCCTGGTAAAGGATTTTCTTCCAGAGGGAGCTGTTCGCCCGGACCTCTTGCCGCCCGTCTATCTTGTGATCATGGATGGAGATTCAAAAGCCCTGAGCAACGGAATCGTCATGGATGCGTATGGGATTTCGTTCTGGAGCGTTCCGGCGACGGTCTTGTCCCATGAGATGCACCACCTCTTTCGAGAGCGAATCAAGCGAGTACGAAAAGCCGACGTTGCCCCGGAAGAAAGGGAGCTATTCACCGTTCTTGAACAGCTTGAAGAGGAAGGAGTCGCCGAGATGATCGATAAGACCGATTGGATCGAATCGGATGATTTTGATCCGTCCCCTCATCCGTTGGTGTTGTGGGTTCAGGAAAGATATCGAAGGTCTCTCGAGGAAGTTCCGGAGGCCATTCGCGAACTGGATCGAGGGCTTGCTGCGGTTTCTCAAGATGCCCGGGTATGTGAAGCGCAAGGTATACGACTGGCGGATCTTATCCCTTCGTTCGATCGTCATACCATTGGTCTTTTCATGGCAAGGACGATTGAAGGGGCCTTTGGGCGAGAGCGACTTATTTCTGTGGTGGGCAATCCGCTCGCGTTCGTACGACTCTATGCGGAGGTTGCCAGAACGAATCCGGGCCGGGCAACTCCATTGTCAGACGAGGCGATCGACCTTCTTCTAGCTTGGGAAGAAAAGTACGTCGATTGAGGTCTTTGTTCACTCGTTTTCTTCCAGAGCCCGCAGGAGCGCCTCGTATTCCTCATTGCATTCCCCGCATAGAGTGAGGTGATGTTTGACCATCTGAAGGGTCTCGGGGACCGACTTCCCTTGAAGCTCGTTCTCTGCAAACGTTGCGAGATCCCTCAAGCATTCGCTGCACGTACCTTCTTCCTGACGAGTCAAGGCCAGGGCCTGGATCAATGCTTTTATTTTATCTGGAGAGATCGACATCCTCTTGCTTCCTTGTTTTGGCACTCAGGCCTCGTATGCGGTCGAAACGTCGGTCAGATTGTATCCCGCGTCCTCGAGTCCTGATTTCAGACGCTTTCGTGCATCATGGGTCAGTTTGTAGATCGCATTGCGATTCGATCCTGTGCGCCGGGCGATTTCTTCAAGAGGCATCCCCTGAAGTTCAGCGAGCAACACATTGTGTTGCTTTTCCGTGAGATCTTGCTTCATGATTTGATGCATCTTGGCGATCAAGTCCTTCTTCTCGAGGAGAGTCTCCGGACTTGCGATGGGGGCCTCCGGCTCGGTGGTCTTTGCCGTTGAGTCGTTTTCCAGTACCTGGTTCAGGGAAACATCTTTCCAGTGGCGACGTCGGAGTTCAGTCAACGTCGTTCGCACCGAGATGCTAGTAACCCACGTCGTGAATTTGCTTTTTCCCTGGAACTGGTCAAGGCTCTCCAGGGTTTTCAGGAGAGATTGCTGAGCCATGTCTTCCAGGAAGTTCTCATCGACTCCGGATCGCTCCCGGAAGGCCTGGAGCAAACGTCGGACGAGAAGGCTGCGGAGATCTTCCAGTGCTTTGGTCTGCAATGCGCCGCTTGCGCCGAGGTGTTCAATCCATGTGTCGTTTGTTCGGATCATCCGAGTGCTGCCAGGCCTTATTTCCCACCGGTGCCTTATTTCCCACCGGCGATTGAGCCGATCATGTGACACAAGTTCATGAGGGCATTTTATTCTTTTTTCATTGCTCCCGTAAGACCTTTCCAGCCAGTGTCGTCAAGAAAGTGCCGGCAAAGACCTGGAAGTGGCGGGGCGGATCTCGCCGCATTCTTTCTGATATAGAATCTGACACTGGGAGACACTTCGATGAAGCTGATCAATCGTGGACCGATGCTGGGGTTTGTGGTCTTATCTTTTCTCGCTGTTACGGGGGTGACGATCTTCGGTGCCGGGGCGGAGTCTCGGGCCTATCTCCATGGCTACAACCTTCCTAGCAGTGGTCTGGCACTCGAGGGATACTGTCCGGTTGCCTATTTCGCGGTCGGAAAACCGGTCCTCGGAAAGGCGGAATTCGCCTCGGATTTCAATGATGTGACCTATTACTTCGTTTCGAGTGACGCGAAGAAGGCATTTGACGCGAATCCGAAGAAATTCATCCCTGCCTACGGAGGATGGTGCGCCTTTGGAATGGCTGTGAACGACAAGTTTCCGGTCGACCCGAAGAGCTTCAAGATCGTCGATGGAAAACTGCTCCTGTTCCTGAAGAACAAGAATGTCGATGCGAAGAAGCTCTGGGATGAAGGGAGCAAGAGTGCCCTTCTCAAGAAGGCTGATCAACACTGGGCAAAAGTGAGTAGCTAGCCTTTTCTTGAAGACGGTAGATAATTCATCAAGCGACGCCGCGGATCGGGCAACATCTTCCCGATCGAGCGGCGTCCTTTTTTGTTTGCGAATGCTGGCCAGAGGACGGCTAGTTTTGCACCTTGAGTACGATTCCGTTGGTGACGCCGGCAAATCCCTGGGGGGCCTCGAAGTCTTCGATCAATCCCTGGAGATAGAGAGTTACTTCCATTCCCAATCCCCCGGGAAGGGAAATGAGTTTGTGGGGCGCCGGTGCTACCGGAGTCGGCCAGTCGTTCATGCCGAGCACGAACGGGAACCCGAACGTGTTGGCGATGCGGACGGGCTTGGGGGTTCCTGCCGAGAAGGGGACGGGAAGTGCCATGCAGCCCAGTCCGCGCCGGAGATCGACTGCAAGACCGTTGGCTGGTTCCTGGTCCCAGGCATAGACGACGTATCTTGCGGTTCCCCCCGTGCTCGATGGCGGTGTGTCGATGAAGACCTCAAGAGGAGTCGCTGGATTGATGGCAACGGTTCGACGGTTGTTGTCGATCCCGACCGACCCATTGACGAACAGGACGTCTGTGATTGGCCCGGGGATCCCGTTTACATTTCCAGCCCGGCACGAGAAGGTGCGTCCGGTGATATTGATCTTCGTCGAGGTGACATCTTCGACTCGCTCGAGCAAAAGAGGGATGTCGTTGTCGGCATCCTCGGCTGTGCTGCTAGCAGAGGTGACATGGGTGACCTGGACGGTGTTCACCGCCTGAATGCCCGCTTCCACGGTCAACTCGGCAACCACGAAGAATCTCTTGTCCGGATCTCCGGCGACGATCTGGGTATCGCTGTCTCCATCGGGAAGAAGCGCACGGAGGAAGCCTCCGGGGAACGTGAGTGTCCCGATGGTCAGCAGCAGGATATCCGACTCGGTCTCGAAAGTTCCAGATCCGTCGTCCCCGTAGATGAAGAGGTTTTCAATGATTGCGTTGGCTTCTGCCTCCGAGAGGGGGATTCCGTTTGCGCTTTCAAAGAGGAGCTGGATGGACGCGAGTTCCACATCGTTATCCCCGGGACGTCCCCGGTGGGCAAGATCGATGGAGAGAATCGCCGCCGTCTCCTCCTGGTCAAGGAAAGAGGGAGCGAGGTCGATCGTTGTCAGGGCAAACTGCCCCCCTCGATTGCGATACCAGGCGACGGTGTTGTCAGCAAGAGAGCCTGAAATGACGTCTTTGCGTCCGTCTTTATCGATGTCACAGGCCGCTACCGTGACCGGTGTCAGGGCCGAGGAGCTCACCGCGCGAGTCGCGAAGGTCAGGGGCATTCCTCCAAGATTTTCGTAGTAGGAAATCTTGTTGTCGTTTGCAGAGGCGGAGAGAAGATCCATGTCTCCGTCGACATCCATATCACAAGCCGTCACGGATCGGGCGCCGTCCGCCTGGTTGCTAACCTCGAGCCGGGTGAAACCTGGAGGTGTCGCTCCGTTGTTGAGGTAAACCGTGATGAGGTCGTCGCCGCTTGAAGCGGAAGCGATATCGAGGAGGCCATCTTTGTCGAAATCGGCGGCAAAAACAGAAAACGGGTTGCTGTCGGTTGTGGAGACCACGAACTGTGTGAAGGTGATCGGCGATCCGCCGTTGTTTCTGAACCAGGCGATGGTGTCATCGTTGGAGGAGGCAGAAACCACATCGATGAGCCCGTCATGATTGATGTCACCGGCGTGGACGGATCGGGCTCCTTTTGAATCGTTGGAAATGACCCGGCGAGTGAAGTTTCCCGCACAATCATTTTCGTACCAGGCGACTTGATTGTCGAGAACGGATGCCGAAAGAAGATCTGGAGCTCCATCCTGATTCAAGTCGATGGCAAAGCAAGCTTCGATGCCGATGGGTTCGGTGCTGATGACATGCTTTGACCAGCTGGTGCCCAGGCCATTCAAGTTCTCGTGCCAGGCGATCTCGTTGGTCGTCCGAGCTGCGCTGGCGATGTCCAGATCTCCATCCTTGTCGAAATCTGCCGTGGTTACTCCGTGAGCGCCGGTGGCAGCGCCCACCAGACGCTTGGTCCAGGCTGTGCCGTCACCTGCGGTGTTTTCGTACCATGTGATCTGGTTCTCATCGAAGGATGCGGCGACAAGGTCGTTGTTCCCGTCTCCGTTGATGTCCGCACCCAGAACCTCACGAACTTGAAGGGCGGTGTTATCCACGGGGATTTGTTGAGGAAATAGCCCACTTCGATGGATCGTTTCGTTGGAGTACCAAACAATTGCGTTTGCTCCCTGATGAGCGGCGATCACATCGAAGTTCCCATCTTGATCGAGATCTCCCACAGAAAAGCTAACCGGCAAGCTGCCGCCTCTTCGAGGAAGAGGAGCATCGATGGAGCGTTCGAGGAAACCGAGGGGAGAGCCGCCAAGGTTCTCGAAGAAGACCACCGTTCCATCTGTGCGGGAGCCGGAGACAATTTCCAGATCTCCATCCTTGTCGAGGTCGGCAAGCTCGAGATCGCGGGCGTCATTGAAAGTGCAAGTGACGTCTCGATCGGTCCAGGAAAGACCGTTTCCGATGACGTTTTCATGCCAGGTTATCTTTCCGCTTGTTATGGCCGTAGTGACCACATCAAAGTCACCGTCACAGTCCAGGTCGCCGGTCGTGATCCCGTGAACTCCGGAGACGGATGAGGAGATCGTGCGAAGAGTAAAAGATCCTCCTCCTTGATTCTCAAGCCAATGAACCGTGTTGTTGGAATGAGCCGTGACCTGAATGTCTGGAAGTCCGTCGCCGTTCAAGTCGGCAACAGCGACTGCTTGAGGTTGCTGAACGGTGCTGGAAAGAACGTGTCGCATCCAGGTTGTTCCATCTCCGTTGAGGTTTTCGTGCCAGGCAACGGTGTTGGTGTCATTGACGATGGAAACCACGTCTGGATCTCCATCCTGGTCGAGGTCGGCGACGGCGACCCCGGTGACGGCGATCGTGGAGCGGTTCAGCAGGACCGGCTCGATCGTAACAGGAGTCCAGGTCGTTCCCGATCCGTCGTTGGCATAGTAAATGACCTCGCCGTTTGAACCGGATGCAGAGAGAGCATCGATGTTCCCGTCCTGGTTGAGGTCGGCGGCCACGATCGCGAGCGGACAGGGAAGATCAGAGGCAATGATACTTGTGTTGAAGGATGTTCCATCATCAGAAGTACTCACGTAGGCCGTCAGGACACCGTCTGTTTTCCCGGCGGCCAGCACATCAAGGCGACCGTCACGATTCAGGTCGGCTGAAGTGACGGCAGATGCCGCGGCCAAGCTGGCGTCGATGACGACCGGGTCGTCAAAGGGCACGTTGCTCGCCTGAGCGGAAGGAACAAGGCAAGAAAGAGCCAGGATAAGAGACGGGATAAGGCTCGGGTGGGTTCGTCGGGCGGAACGGGTCTTGGCAAGTCCCATGAGATTCTCCTCCTAAGGAAACGTCTTTGGATGACCATGCCTGGGGAGGGCATAGCTCGTTCTCCATTCCCAATGAGCGTGCACGGCTTCATGGGAAAAGTATTCTAAGAGAAGATCAACGCTATAACCACCATTTATTGGTCACAACCTCAAGTACAGCTTCGGTTTGCAGGGCACAATGGAGTTTGTGATCCCGGTTGAGGGAAATGGGGGGCATTTTCGGCCCTCATCAGGATTCGACGGTCGATCCCTGGGGGCAATATTGCTAGCATTCGGGTTCGCCATGATCCATTCTTCGTAGCTGAGCGGTGGTTTTTGCAAGAACTGACAACGGTTCCTCGGATCGGGAAATTGTGAAGAAATTGAGCTGGACCTTCGCCGCTGTTCTCTTTTCAACCCTTCCTCTTGTTTTCGGTGGGTGCTACGGGACGATCGGTCTTGCGTCCGCCTTGGGCTCGAGCAGCAGTAGCGGAGGGAGCAACCAGGGAGCTGTGGTCAGCGATGTCGAGGTCGGGTTTGCGGAGACATCCCCGGCTCTCATCCAGTTCCGGTTGACCGACGTCGATTCGACCCCCGCCGATGTCACCATCCTCTTTGCATTGCACGGACAAGATCCATGCCCCCCGGATGTTCCGGCGGGTGAGATCCCCGTCTTGTTGCAAAGAGGAAAGAACCCATGCGGTGGGGAGTTGATCGAGGTCACCTTGACCGATCTTCTGACCTCTCCGGGCGGAGTGCTTCACAAGAAGCTCTGGGATTTCGCTGCGGATGGACAGCTTGAAACGGTCCGGTTCAGCCCGTGCGTGGATCTTGAAATTCGTGTCGTTCGAGACGGGAGCATTCTTACTTCGGCGGCCGTGCGCACCGGCGTAGGCAACGATCCGCCGTCGATTCCTCAGCTTGGCGTTTCTCTGGGAGAAACGGATGAAGTCATGGGAATTGCCAACCTCGATCTCATCGTCCAGGATTCCTCCCAGGACCGGGTGGCTCTCATTGCCGAGTATCTTCTCCTGGACGAACCCGGTGCCTCATTTCGAGCCGCGACGACGGCGGGGGGCGTGCCGCCGGACGAAATCCCGGCTTCATCGACAGGAAGGGCGGCGAACTTCTTCTGGGACGTGGTTGCAGATATCGGGTTGACCGAACACGAGGTTCAGTTCCGGATCATTCCCGATGACAAAACGGTTCAAGGGAACGCCGCGACCGTCTCATTTCGGGTCGATAACAATTCTCCTCCGCAGCTTTCGATCGATGGAGGCAACTTCATCCTGAATGACGATGCGCGCCGGGGGATCCCTCTTGCGTTTCGAGTGGCCGACGGGATTGACGGGGGAGTGGGCGACGACGTTCGGCTTGTTGTCCAGTTCGCCCGTGACCCGATGAGTTTTCCTCCACTGACCACCGGAGATGAAGACCTCACCTCCGAGGCCATCGAGCAGCTTCTCAATGATCCAGTCCGTCGAAAAGAAGCCCAGATTGCCACCGAGTTGCCCCGGGTGTTCCAGGGAAAGGTCGCTCTTTCTTCCGCCTCCGACCGGGTTCGTCTCCCCGAGCTCAGTGGATCGGCATCGCCTCTTGTCGAAAAGGTAACGACCAATCCGGACGGATCCAGGTCTTTTCTTCGGGTGCGAGGTGTCCTTGATCTTCTTCGACCCTCTTTCGTACCGTCGCCGATTCTTGCCACTTGGTCTCCCGGAAACTCGGTTCAAGCGCCAGTATCGGCCCTTCCCATCGAAAACGGATTGAAGGCGCTTGTTCTCGAGGCGACTCCTGAGGGGTGGCGGATTCGTTCTCTGGAACTAGCAACCGGGGTTGAAGATGGTGTGATCAAGACCGGAGAGGGGGTCCCGCAAACCATGACCCTTGAGCAGGGCGGCGGGGCTCTTCTTCTCGCCGTTGAAGTTGGTCCTGGGCCGTCGTTCCAGATCGTTCGCGTGACGTTGCCTTTTTCTGCCTCAAGCAAGATCCAGACTCTCATCACCTCGGATGGGGGCGCTGGCTCTCCTGTTCGAGGCATCGCGAGTCTCGGGGTTGAGGCCGCGGTGTTGACGGCAGGAGACGCTCTCGTGCGTCTCGATTATCCCGGGTCCTTACCGGCGAACCTCACCGTGTTACTGGGCCCCGGGACCCTTCCCCCGAGTGGGTTGCGATCGCCCTGGGGCATCGCTCTGGATCCTCTTTCACCCGGGAGTATCTTCGTCTCGGAGAACGGTGGAGACCGGGTTCTTACCATTCATCTTGAATCTCTTGAGGTGAATGAAGTGCGGGCTGCGTTACCGACTCGTGGTGGAGGGAGAGCCTTTTCCAATCCGGAGTCCCTTGCTCTGGAACGCTCCGGGACCCGGCTTCTCGTTGTCACGGACCGGGTCGAAGGGGATTCCCGGCGTGAAGTTGTGGGCCTTGATCTCGAGGAAGGGGCGCGAGAAGTTTTTGACGTTTTTCCTGTATCGGGGGAACCCGGATATTCGGGATCAATCGGCGACCTCTCCACCGGGCCTTCAGGATTGCGTCTGGTGGCACTGACCACTCAAAACGACCTCGGAGTCGGAGGAGGTGTCGAACAGACCCATGACCTCATGGGGGCTGAAGGAACCTACGACTCCCTTCGGCAAGAGATTGTTCTTGTCGATTCGCCAGAGCCTGAGATTCGCCCCGGCCAACCTTGGAGAATACAGAAAGAGATCGGTCTTGTTCCCGCTCGCCGGCAAGGGACATCCGGTGTTTTCTTGTGGGACAGCTCCGACCTTCTTGAGGGAGGAGATGCTTTTCTCAAGGCCACTCCCCTTGACCGGGACCCGGGTGTTGAGGAGGTTGCCGGTGCTCGTCTTGTTCGCGCGGATCAGGATGTAGATCCAGTGTTGTTGCCGACCAACGTGCCCGCAATGCCCGCTCAATTTTATCGGCATGTTGCCGCAGGTGACCTGGATGCGGACGGGGATCTTGATCTCGTTGCCGTATCCGATCTGGTTCAAGATGACCTGATCACCGTGTTCGAGCAGATCGGTCCGCTCACCTTCTCTTCGAATTTGAGGACCCTTGGTTCCGCATCGATTCGAAGCCCTGAGTTCGTGGTCATTGCTGACCTGTATGGCGATGACCGGAAACTGGACTTTGTCGTGGCGAATAGTGCTTCGAGCGAATTGGTTGTCCTGCAGCAAACAGATCCGCTCGAATTTACTCAGAGGCAGATTCTTGGTGGCCCGGGAATAACGACGAGCGTCCGGTGTGTACAAGTCGCGGACGTTGACCGGGACGGAGATCTCGATCTTGTTTCGGCGAACCCTGATCAAGGTAGCCTTGCCATCTTTCATAAGGATGGATCTGAATTCGGTATGGTTCCAACCCTGATCGATGTGGCCGAGCTTGGTTCACCCGCCTTCGTTGTTGTTGCCGACCTGAACCGAGATGGGCTGCCAGATCTTGCCTCCGCTGATCAACTCAATCATGCCCTTGTCGTTCTCTTTCAACAGACGGACGGAGAGTTCGACGGAATTCCGTTAGTTCTTACTCTTCCGGATCAAGCGCGCCCCTTGGCTCTTGTTGCTGCCGATCTATCCGGTGACGGTGTTCTTGACCTTGCCTGCGCCAATGAGAATGCAGAGAATGTGACCGTATTTTTTCAGAAGGATCCCGGGGTGTTTGACGCAAGTGCACCCTTGGTGCTTGGAGGTCCCATGGTGACCGGTGGCCCCAGGTTTCTGACCGCTGCCGATCTTGATGGGGATGGGGATCTGGATCTTGTTACCGCCAACTCGGCTCTCTCTCCTGTTGGAAACAGTCTGTCGACGTTTTTCCAGACTTTGCCAGGTGAGTTTGAAGCTGGAGCTCGTCTTTCTTCGGAGCGGGTCATTGCTCCAAAATCAGTTGTTGCCTCGGATATCGATTTCGATGGGGCGGTGGACTTGATTGCGACCTACGACAGTAATTTTGGCCAGATTCAGGGGCGGGTCGGGATCTTTCGCCAGGAGCGAACGGCCAGGCTCGGCTTCAAGAAAGTGGATCTAGGAGACACGACTCTGACTCCAAATGTTCGATTTGCGGCGGCATCCGACCTCGATGGGGATGGTGATTTCGATCTTGTCACCGCAAGCAGGACGACGAATGAGCTGACTCTTTTTGAACAGATCGCTCCCCGGAGATTCTTGCCCGAGCAGACGAGGCTGTCGACCGGATTCAGGCCGAACACCATCTCTCTTTCCGATCTTGATGGGGATGGAGACGTGGACATCGCCTGCTCGAATGAAGGGGATCGTTTCAAGGGGATTGATGGAAGCCTCTCGGTGTTTTTTCAGTCCGGGCCAGGCGTCTTTGATGAAGTAACTCTGGTTCTTTCCGGTCCCGAGGCTGGCTGCCAGTTCTTTCCTGAATTTGTGAGCTCGGCAGACGTCGATGGAGATGGTCTTTTGGATCTTGTCGCGACGAGCCAGGGCAGCATGACAAAGGGCTGTTCAAGTCCGCGGGATCGAGTCACGGTTTTTCTTCAGGATGAAAGCTCGCGCTTTGAGCGGGATCCGATCTTGCTGGAAAAAGGTCTTGCTGCGCCGATGGGTGTTGCAGGAGCCGACGTCAATGGGGACGGTCTTCTCGATCTGGTGGTCGCCAACGAAGGGACGGATGAGATCGTGTTGTTCTTTCAGAACCGTGGGGGTGGATTCACCAATCAATCGCTGGATCTACCGATAGGCACGGTGCCAAGGCGCGTTGCTGTTGCCGACCTTGACGGCAACGGTCGACTCGACATCTTGACGTCGAATCTTTCAAGTGCGGCGGTATTTCTTCAGCGGGACGATGAAACCTTCGATCTGACGACCCACCGGCTTGTGGGCAACCAGTTCTTTGACGTCGACTCGGGAGATGTTGATGATGACGGAGATCTGGACCTTATCTGCGCGACGGAAGACCCGGATCGAGATGGAGAAGTTCTTTTGTTTCTTCAACAAAGCCCGGGGGAATTTGTTCGAACGCCGCGAATCCTTGCGACCTCCACCATGAAGCGTCAGAGACTGCGGTCGATCCAGGTGCTGGATCTGGATGGCGACGGTGACCTCGATATCCTGACAGCAAATTCAACGAGTGACGATGTATCAATCTTCTACCAATAGACTGGAAGTGGTCCTTTCAGCAGTCCGGGCGAGAGTATGATTGCCAATCCTCTCGAAGAGGTTTTGCTGACCCTGGTTGCGTCCGAACTTGGCAAGAGCTTGGATGAAGGGGAGTCCACCCGCGCTCTTCTTGCCGTGCGAAGAGAGCTTGACGCAACCGGGCTCACGTTCGATGAGGAAAAAGTGCTGGAAGGCGAGAGAGCCTCAGGGGATGAGGATCGGGCACTCAAGGGCCTTGTTTCTCGAAGGATGGAGCGCGCCGTTCGGTCAGGCATTCGTTCTCTGGTCGGAAACCGGAAAGAGCTTTCCGTTCCCCGGATCGTTTTTTTCGAAGGAGGAGATGGGACCGAGAATGCGGATCAAGTTCGTGAGAAGCTTGCAGAAACCTTGGCGTTCAAAGATCGGGGGCCGGCGACGATGCCTCTCCCGAGCGATTCTCCTTCCGGAACAGTAGCTCTGGATGAAAACGCTCCTTCCGGAACGGCATCTCTTTCCGATCTTGAGTCTCCCCCTGCAGACGATCCAGGATCAGAGCCGGCACCACGGCGCAAAACATTTGTCTTCATGAATGATGCGACCCACGCCACCCTGGCTTTTGACGGGAAAACCGAAGCCCCTTCGGTGACGGAGACGGATGAAGGAGATGAGTCTTCCGAGCCCGGAGTGACCGTTCCCCCGATGATGACATCCGGAGACTCGCTGGTTGGATCCCGGTGGTCTTTTCCGGGACAGGATGATGTGGAGATCATGTCTTCCGGTCCCACCGAAGATCTTCGGGCGAGGATGAGCGACTATTGCCGTGCTCGACCGAGCAAGGGGGGCGGTAGCCAGGTCAGCATGGTCGGCCAGTTGATTCGAGGGAAGTACGAGATTACAAGGGAGATTGGAAGAGGCGGATTTGGGGCCGTGTACGCAGCTCGAGACACGACTCTCAATAGCTTGGTGGCAATCAAGACGTTGAATGCTCCCGTGACCCGCCATGATGAGCGCAATGCATTCCTTGAGGAAGCGCAGCGTCTGACTCGACTCAACCATCCCAATATTGTTGACTGGAAGGTCTTCGATCAGAATGCAGATGGGTCGTATTACTTTGTCATGGAGTACCTCGATGGGGAAGAACTGGAAGATCTCATCGAGCGAGAGAAGGTCCTGGATCCAAAAAGGGTGTCTCGCATTCTCTTGCAGGTTCTTTCAGCGCTCCGTCACGCTCATCATCTCTCTGAAACCGAGTCGATCCTGCACCTTGACCTGAAACCGAAGAATGTCTTTCTGGTGAATTCAGGACCGACGTCGGACGATGATGTGGTCAAGCTCATCGACCTTGGTATCGGTCAGTATGCGTCAGCAGAAGACGAAGAAGACGAGCTCGAAGAGGATGGGATGTTCCACGCCGCCGCACCCAGGAGTGGACGTACCTTGGATGCGGATAAGACCGCCAAACGATCCGTTGAGCAGAAAACCGTGGTCAGGGAGAGCCTTGCGTCCAAGGGGGGGGATGGTTCTTCAGCTGCCGCTTCGTTTGGGGCGACTCGAAGGACGACCCGAGTCAAAGTGTGCCGGGCTTGTACTCCGGAATATGCATCGCCGGAGCAAGCGGCCCACATGATCCCGGGGCGCAAAATCATCAATCTTGACGGGCGATCCGATCTCTATTCGCTTGGAGTGATGGGATTCAAGCTTCTCTCGGGCAAACTACCTTACGAGACCCCCGAGAACAGAATGAAGTGGCTTGACGTCCACTGTGACGTTGCCCCGAGAAGAATCGGATCAATGGGTGTCCGTCGGCTTTCTCGGGAGCTGGCTCGGTTCATCGATCGGTCCCTGGAAAAGGATCGCGAAAAGCGCTGGGCGGACACGAATGAAGCCTACGCGGCTCTCCATCGGATTGTTCATCCCCCAGCCTGGAAGATGGTGGCCAAGGTCACGGCTCCACTTCTCCTTGTCTTCGCCATCGTGGTTGTGTGGGCCCTTCAGATCGATCCTCCACCTCCTGAATTTGACCTGAGGGGGACGGCCTCTTTTGACGCGGAAGAGGTCGAGATTCTTCGAGATAATATTCTCTATCTCGGTCCGGAGCGCCGGGCGGCAAGGTTGACAATCGATGGGCTTTTCCTGGATGCTTCGGACGCCGACCCCGTCCTGGTCACGGAAAAAAGGGAAGATGCCGAGGGGGTGGCGGGGTTCGAAGTCGTCTGGGTGGGAGAAAGAGAAGTTGAGATTCAAGCTGGAGATCTCGGCGAAGACGAAAGAACCCAGGAGAACGTCTATCTTCGGGTCGAGACCGACGATGGAGCTGTTCCCTATTCCTATCCGTTCAAGATCGTGTATCTCGGAGAGAACTCCTGGAATATCGCCGATATCCGGTTTGAGTCTTCCAAGGGGTCGATTTCTCAGTTCGATATCAGCAGGTGGTCGGTGGATCCGGCTGGAATGCCTCTTTTGATCGGACTCATTGGCTGCCAGGATGATGATGTGAAGTGGGTGGAAGTTCTTGCTGGTGATTCGCCTTCGGGATCTCGGGCAAGAAAGATCCTCTCTTCGACCTCCGATGTATTTCAGTACGAGCTAGCCGCCTTGGATGCCCTCTCCCTTTTGAACGGTGAGAACAACATCCGAATTCGGGTCACGAATCTGGCCGGATCTTCCAAAATGCGGTCCCTCTCTTTTGAAGTGGTGAACGACCCACTTTCGTTTCCCGAGGACGAGCGGCCTCGGATTCGATTTGCTTCGCCTCGAGGAGAACGGTTCATCGTTTACAAGGGGGGCGTTGCTCCTCGGCTAGAAATCCGGCTGAACCGAAAAGCGTCCGTCTCCTGGGACCTTTGGACGGCTGATGGCCAGCTCTTTGCGGGAGATTCCGGATCTCATCCTCGTGTTTCCCCGGCTTCCCATGATCACGCCATCGATCTTTCTGTGCTCCATCGATTGGGTGAGAAGCAAAGCTACGCGGCGGAGCTGCGTTTCAAGGCGAGTGATGGGGGAAGTGTTCTTCACGCGGCGTCGGGAGATCAGAGGCAAGGTACCAGAGCTCACTCGATCTGGATTGACTATGAGATCGAGAGCCCCCGATTTCGACGCCTCCTGATTCGTTCCAGCGACCAAAGAGAGATTCCCTTTGATTCGGAGACGGTTCTTTTTACCAATCAAAAGAACTGGATTGCGGCTCTGACTCGAGACAATCTCATTCCTCTTGAGGTCTCGGGAAGGCTTTTCAATGTGAACTCTTCCGTGGCGACTTCTTTTGAAAGCAAGGTTCTTGACCGCGCGGATCGGGTGCAGTTTCCCGTCAGGATGGACGAAGATGGAGTCTACGAGCTTTCCCTTGACGTCTTTCGTTACGACAAGGGCGAGGAGAAAAGGTTTGAGTCTCCTGAAGATGAGAGTTCGGTCGTCCAGATTGTGGTTGATACTCATCCCGGAGTCCTGAGCGTTGATTTGCAAGGTCTGGACGGGGGAGGCGTCATCCGAAATCGAAATGTTCGACCTGTTCTCAAGTTTGTTTTGAGTGACCCGGAGAATGTGAGTTCGAGCATCCCGACCCCGGTTGATTTGGCTTTCGAGCTGATCAGAAACGAAGAGCAAGTTGCTTCCGGGAAGGTCAGTTCGAACGGCAAGATGGTGATGGGGAATTCTTTTGAATGGAAGGATGTTCCGACTCCCTGGCAGGATGAGAATGCGAATGCGGATGTGGACGGGACGTACCGACTGACCGTCTCGGGAAGAGATGGGGCGGGGAATGCGATTCCGGCTCGCACGGTCGAGTGGGTGGTTGCGCTTCAAGGACCCAGGTTGACCCTGGTCGAACCGGACCAGCGCCTCGGAGAGTGGATCCACGATGTCTCCTTTGAGGGGAAGCGAAAACTGTGGAGCCTGAGTGTTCAGTCGGCAGATGGAAATGGAGCCCGGGAGGTTACCTGTCAAATCAGAGAGGAAGGTGGTAGTCAATCCATCGAACCCTTTGCTCTTGAGCTGGTAGGAGAGCCGAGCGAAGTCAATCGGTGGGTGGGGCGGATACCATTTTCCTTTGAGTGGTCGGAAAAGACGATTTCCCTGACTCTTGGTTCCGCCGACCAATTTGGAGTTCCTTCGAGTAGCTCCCGGATAACTCTTACCTTGCCTTCAATTGCCGAGGTCAAACCGGAGCGAATTCAAATCATCCTTGATGCCGATGAATCGGTTCCGGTCGAGGCAATGAGGCTGATACGAGGGAACACAAGACCCTATCCATTCGGTGGCAAGAATGATGACTTTGAGGGGGGCGAGTTCAAAAGGAATATGCCCTATGTGTTCTCCAGGTCTCCCTGGGGAAAATGCTGGGGAGTGGAGTACGAGGCAAGAGAAATCCAAGATTACTACCTTGATGAGTATGAGGTCAGTTGTAGACAGTTCGTCGGGTTTGTCCGGGCATCAGACGGCTATCAAAACCCGGATCACTGGCCACTGGGCGTGGCCTCCTCGAGGCACGAACAACTCTTGCGGGATCTTGAGGGTCTCGATCCAGACCTGCCAGTTACTCGAATCACGTGGGATGAGGCTTATGCCTATGCACGTTGGGTGGGGAAGCGTCTCCCGTCTCTTGTCGAGTGGGAGTTTGCGGTTCGCGGATCCGAGTTGCGGCTGTATTCAGCTTTTTCTGGAAAGCGTGTTACCGAGGAGGAGATTACCGGATTGAATTCCAGGAGTGGTGCTCCTTGGAAGAATGGCGTGGGGAGAGATCAGACTCCTGACACCATGATCTGGAATCTCTGCTCGAATGTTGCGGAGTGGACAGCGACTCCTGACTTCTTCACGGGAGTGAATACTCTGCTCTCGGATCGCAATCGAATGGATCATGCCCGGGAGAATCGTCTGGCGTTCCTTGATCCTCGATCTTGGCCGGATTCAAGGGAGTTGATGAAAAGAGATCGGTTCTATGTGGCTGGCGGACATTTTCAGTCGGACCAGCCTCGATTTGATTTTGTGGTTCACGATGTCTATCGGCGTGGAGAGACGACTCTTGACCAGGTCGGATTTCGCTGTGCACTTGATGCGGCGTCGGCAACGGAGTCGTTGCGGACGGAAGTGCCTCTTTTGGGAAGGACCCGGGTCATCGATGATGATTGAGAAAAAATCCATGACCATGCGTTTGTTTTCGAATCTCGCAGTTTTGATCTTCCTTGGTTTTTCCTGTGGATGTGCAAGCCAGCAGACGATCGATGAGGAGAAACCTCTGCCGTTTCATCTGGCGGTGATTCCGGCGACACGAAATGTCCTGCAACCCGTTGTTTTGACCACGACCTCCGAGCAGGGGGATCTTCTCGACATCCGGTTCGATCTCGGAACCCATGAACTTTCGGATGCGATTGTTACCTCTCTTGATGGAGATGCGTTTCTGAAGGCAACCTTGCTCTCCTATCCGGAGGGGCTGACCCCGGAGGCTTTTGCGAAGAGCTATCTACCGCTTCAGCGTTCCGACTACTGGAGCAGTCAGGCGCGGGAAGTCGGCGCGGATATGTTGATGTCGTGCAACCTTGAATATGACGCGCGCATCACCGGTGGGTCGAACGAGTGGTTCTGGATCAACCATCTCATCTTCTTGTTTGGAGGCGTTTTTGCGTGGCTTCCGGATGATCGAAGCTATTTTGTGAACGGAACCTTGGATGCCAATCTGTACGACTCGAGTTTCATTTTTCGAAACCCTCGATCCCTGGGGGAAGCCGAGGCGGGCATAATTCCTCTTGCGTGCCGATTTGATGAGGTGACCCTCGACTTCTTGAATCGAGCTTCGGGAATTGGAACGTTCGCTCTTGGCACGTTTCTTCCTTCGGGTTGGTTTGCTACTCAGAATCAAACGGTGAAGGAGAACCTGGAGTCTGAAATCCTCAAGGCGATCACAACCGATCTTGTGAGGTCTGTTCGCGACCGGGCTCGTGAGATCAACGAGGCGGAGAACCTGGTGGACTTCTACCTCGATCTTGCGTCGGTGGAAGCAAAGCGAGTTCAGGGTGAGGTCGCTTTCGCTGGCGAGGTGATCCTGCGTTCGGGAAGAGGGGTTCCCAGGCTCGAGGGATTTGTTCTCCAGCTCGGGGACACTGTGATCCAGAAAGACTTCTCGGTTTCGGATCGTGTTCTGGATGAGGACCTGACCCAAGAGCTGGAGCAGGGTGGGTTCTTGGTTTATCGCTATCGGGTCGAAGAAACCCTGGCTCCGGATCCTTCGAGCCAATCGATCAAGCTGATCCTTGTTCAGGGAGGACAGTTCCCTGGGCGTCGGTCTTACACCTTTCCTGTCGAGTAAATGGCCGGTGATAAGACTCCGGAGCTCGGAGGAAAAGAGAAGGAAGTCAGGGACCCCAGAACTTTCACGATCAGGCCTTCGTCATCACGGCCTGGATGACCTTGATGCGACCCTCTTCAAGGTTGCGAAGAACGTTCTGAAACTTCTCGGCAGCCGTGTCTCCCATCAGCAGGTGGAGTCCAAGGGGCATCCAGCCCTGATTCTTCACCCTCTCCAGCGCGGATTGAATGAACGCCATCGAAGTTGTTGTGTTGTCTTGCCAGTGAGATGGAGTCAAGCCAACCTCGCGAAGAAGGGCCTCGACGTCCGGGATGTTGATGAGGTGACTCATGGAAGGTTCTTTTGCCCAGGGAACAGGGAAGTGGAGGTCGCCTTCTTTTCCAGCAAAGATATCGTGAAATACTAGACGCCCACCGGGCTTCAATGTCCGGACGATTTCCCGATAGAAGCCGCTCTTATCGCCAATGTTCATCTGAACGTGTTCGGTCCACGCCACATCAAAATGGGTATCCGGAAAGGGGAGGTCAAGGGCGCTTCCTTGTCGGAACGTCGTTTTCTCCGCGAGGCCAACACGAGCCGACAGCATCGAAGCGACCCGGCAAAACTCCTCCGTCAGATCGACTCCGACAACGCTGCAGTTCCTCGTCGTTGCCAGGTATCTGCTGGTGCCACCCAGTCCGCTTCCCACGTCCAGGAGGAGATGATCCGGTTTGATTTCGAGGAGCCCCAGGAGTTCCTCCGTGGCGGCTCGTCCCCGGAGATGAAACTCATCGACAGGAGCAAGGTCATCGACACTCAATGCATCCGGATCTTTTCCGGATGAGCGAAGAGCGTCGAGGATTTGATTGCCCAGGTCGGCAACCGTGTAGTGGTCTGCGATGCTTGAGTCCGGGGTCTTCATGAAGGTCGCCACAGGTCCTTTTCTACGTCAACCTAACCGGTGCCACCGGTAATGTAGTTCGTTAATTGCTGGATCTCGAACTCGCGATCTTCAATGATACCCCGCACTACATCACCAATCGAGATGACCCCGATGACCTTGCCCTTGTCGGTGACCGGCAAATGTCGAATTCGCTTCCTGGTCATGATGGCCATGCTCTGTTCAACCGTGATCTCAGGTTGGACGCACACGACGGGGTGAGACATGATGTCACTGACCGGAGTTTCCTTGGAGGCCTTCCCCTTGAGAATGACCTTTCTGGCGTAGTCACGCTCGGAAACGATGCCGACAAGCTCATCGCCCTTCATGACAAGGAGGGCACCGACCTCCTTCTTCGCCATTTCCGAGATAGCTGCGTGGACCGTCGCGTCGGGTGGCAGAGACCAGACCTCTTTGCCCTTGTTCTCCAGTAGATGTGCGATCTGCTTCATAAACACCTCCTATAGCTGAGGATAAGTACTCCCCAGGGTGATATTCTAGCAGGATTCTTCGGGGACGGGGAAAAAACCTTGGCCCCTTTTCAGGTGAACGATCCCTAATAAAGTGCGAACACCGGGGGTTTTGTTGGATGCTCTGGTGCCAAATCGACGCCCTTAAACTCCGTTGACTGCTTCACTTTTCCTGAACTTTACGCGAGAAACCGGACCTTGGGTGTGTCCACGAAAAATCGCACGGCCTCACAGCGGAGGACGTGCGATTTCTTGATGAAAATTCAGGTCATTACTCGCCGAACGTGATCCAAGCATTGCTCCTGGTTGTCCTGGGAGATCGAGGTCAATGGCGGAACCATCCAGGATGGGAACGCAACTCGGGGATGCAGGCTTCGTATGATACGTTTTGCCCGTGTCAAGACCATCCCAGAACCCTATCTGAGGACCATCATATGTCCACCAAGCCTGACGGCAAATTTGCCGTCATCCAGATCTTTCTTTTTGTCGCGTTTCTGATTTTTCCGGTTTGCTCCCTTTCAGCCGAGCCAGCTTCTTCTGATGAGGAACTCAAGCGGCGCCTGGAGATCTTGTGCCGGAAGCTTGATGAGCAGCGAATCAAGGAGCACATTCCGGGAATCGCGATTGCCGTGGTTCAAGATGATGAAGTGATTCTTGCCCGAGGGTTCGGCCTGAGGGATGTGAAGAAGAAGCTCCCGGTGGAGGCCGAGACTTTGTTCGCTGTCGGGTCGACGACCAAGGCATTCACTTCGACACTTGCCTGCATGTTGAGTGAGGATGGGAAACTCACTCTTGACGACCCGGTAAGAAAGCACGTCAAGGATTTCAAGCTCAAAGATGAGCGAGCTGACGAGATGGTTGCTCTTCGAGATTTGATGTGTCACCGGACGGGACTCTCCCGAATGGGGATGCTCTGGGCCGGCGGCACCCTCACCGAGAAAGAGGTTCTTGGCTACGTGACGGAGGCAGAACCCTATCGACCGTTTCGAACGGCATTCCTGTACAATAACATCATGTATCTTGTTGCCGGGATGGCGCTGGGGGAGGCGGGTGGAAAAAATTGGCATCAACTGATCAAGGCCCGGATCTTCGAGCCTCTCTCGATGAATCATTCGAATACATCGGTCGAGGTTACGAAGAGCCTTGCTTCCGCCTCCAAGGGGTACTCCTGGAACGAGGTGGATAAGATCTGGGATCGGGAAGACATGCGTGACCTCTCGATGGCCGCTCCGGCGGGCGCCATCAACAGCAATGTTCTCGACATGGCGAGGTGGATTCGTTTTCAGCTCGGAAGGGGGATGATTGAGGGCGAGCGCCATCTCGAGGAGAAGTACTTCGATGAGATGTGGAAACTCCACACTCCGATGGCACCGAATGTTGCCTATGGACTGGGCTGGATGTTGCGCGATTGGAACGGGAAGAAAGTGGTTGAACACGGCGGGAACATCGATGGGTTTGCTGCTCAGGTGGGTCTTCTACCCGAAGAAAATCTCGGTTTTTGTTTCCTTGCTAACGTCAGCGTCACGCCGTTGCAGCAAGGTTCTCTTGATCTTGTTTGGAGCACGTTGCTCGGCGAGCTCGACACCTTCGAAGCATCGGAAGAAGATAGCAACGACGGGCAGCAGGCGATGAGTGCGCAAGAGCTAGGTCGGTACGTCGGCAAGTATCACTTCTCTCAGATGCAGGCCGATCTCACCGTTGTTATCAAGGAGGGGCAGCTAGCCGTAGACGTTCCCGGGCAGACGGTTTATGTCCTCAAATGGCCCACCGAGGAGGGGCGTTGGGTGTTTGAGCTTACGAACGAAATCGAAGTTAGCTTTGATTTGCCAGAAGGAGCAGAAGAAGCGGTCTCGATGACG
This sequence comes from Planctomycetota bacterium, assembly GCA_029260825.1. GTDB lineage: Bacteria > Planctomycetota > JACOTG01 > JACOTG01 > JAJDCM01 > JAJDCM01. Next base: position 34,524 of record JAJDCM010000081.1, read on the forward strand.
ATGTATCAGTCGGGAATGACCTTCAACATGCTTCGCACGAAAATAGATGGCGACCTCCCTTCCGTTGAGGACGTTCTCGTTCTCAGAAAGAAAGCCGGCCTCGTCGAGGAGGGAGACGGCAACGAGAACTGCAGGATGAAGGGTACGGCGCATTTTGTTCATCAAGGAGTCAAGGGGAGCTTCGAGGTCATCATGAGCGGGGAGCGGTTTGTCCGCAAGATGGATCTTGGAAAGATCGGCGACGTTACGATCCTCTACGACGGCAAGAAGGGGTTCGAGCAGTCGTTCAAAGAGGATCCCAAGGAGGTTACCGGCAAGGAGCTTCTGGCGCTGAAACATGAGCGTCTTTCGTCCGTCTTCGGAGACTGGAGAAAGCACTGGGAGAAGGTTGAGGTTTCCGGGAAGCGAGAGTTCCAGGAAAGAGAGACCTACATTGTTCAGCTCATCGACGAAGTTGGTGATACGAACGACATCTTTGTTGACGTTGAGTCGGGGCGTATCCTGGGTCGTCAGTTTGTCGCCTATCAGAACGGGATCTCGGCTCCCATGATCTCCCGTTACGAGTACGGAGATGATGCGGCGGCTCACGTCCCCTTGCGAACCATCACCGATTTACCTCAATCCGGTGATTTGATCATCGAGATTTCGTCCTACGAAACCGGGCTTCCTCCCTTTGAGGATTCATTCTTCGTCTTGAAGACGATGTAGTTGCCCCCACTCCCCGGCGGTTCGTGTCACTCGAGGAAGGACCGCCGGGAGGTCGTGTTCGGGAGGCGGAGGTACCGGCTCCATCCCGTTTACCTTCTCACGACCTCCTTGGCCCAGGTCAGGGTTGCCTCCCAGTAGCCGCTCGCAAACTCCCGGCTACCCGATTCTGTTCTGACCCTGATGCCGTGGTCCGCACCCGCAAAGACCTTGATGGTCAGGCCGGGATTTCCGCTCGTTTGGAAGGCTTGTTTGAATCTCGCCACGCTTTCTTTGACGGGAACAATCGTGTCTGCATCCCCGAAGATGGCAAGGACCGGAATCTTCAGGGCTTCGAGAACCGGCACGGGCTCGTGAAGGGAGTGAGCCGCGAAATGTTCCAGGCGGGGATGTCGAAGTGCGATGCTCCGTTCGATGAGCGGCGGGTTCCACTGTATTTTCTCGAACCATTCATTCTTGCTCGCCTCGTCCCACGCCTTGAGTGCTTCTTGATAGCCTTTTCCGTCCCGCATGTAGGTCCACGCCAGGCGACGCACCCGAGTCACCTCTTTGACGACCTCTTCCGGGAATCCCTCAGCTCGAAGCTGGTTGCCCTTGTCGAAGAGGTTTTGCTCCAGCGGCGAGACTCCCGGGCCGGAAACAGAGATGACGAACTTGATGTCCGGTGACAGAGATGCGGCGAGTGGTCCCACCCAGCCACCCTGGCTGATTCCCCACACTCCGATGCGGCTTCCGTCGATCATCGATTCTCTCTTGAGCGCGTGGACCCAGGCCACGACGTCTCTTGCCGGGACCTCAAGGTCGGGGGCTTCGACGTATTTTCCGGTGGATTGACCAACTCCCCGCTTGTCGTAGATCAACGCCGCGATGCCGTTCGTGGCAAACATTCTGGCAAGGTCTTGATAGTAGGGGACTTTACGGTTAGCCGCTTCGGATCCATGGGTCACCACCACGACCGGATGAAGACTCCTGGAAGCGGGATAGACAAGAGTCCCTTGAAGTTGAACCTTGCCGCTTTGAATGTTGATCTCTCGTCTTTGGAGGGGAGGACCTTCTTGGTTTTCAAACGGGTTGGCCTGAACTGGAATAGAAAACGCCAGCAAGAAAAGGAAAGAGAGGGGCGGGAGCGTTTGGATCCAGGATGGGAGTCGGGTATGCATTGGAGTCTCTCTCTTTTTTTCGGGTGTTCTCGACGGCGGTTCAGGGGCGGATCTTTTTGCATGTCGCGATCACGCTCGTTTTGTCTTTTCCATCCTTCGCGCCGGATGTCGTTGACCTCTCATAGACGCCTTCAACAATGCTCTTCATGCGGATACTTCGTGGACGGGAAAGGGGGGGAGCGTTGTTTGCCTGGGTCTCTTTCAGCAAGAGGAATCCATCCTTCTCTTTCTTTCCGTCCCAGATGGAGAACTGGTAATCGGGCATCTGAAATCGTATCGATCTCCAGTGGTTCTGGGAAACGTCGAAAAGTCGTAGGGTGGAAGTGTAGCGACCTTCCCCATACGTGCGTTCCTGGATGGCCCATCCGTTGAGCATACGGGTGGATGTCACCAGTTCGGCCCGTGAGCGTTCACCCTCGGTGCGGGATACGAACTGGCCGATTTGAAAGGAGAGCTGATCCACTTGTGCGGGATCATTTGGATGTCTTGCACCAAAGGGTTGGGCCGGGGTCGGGTCGAATCCGAAGAACTTGGGTGCTGCCGGCTCTCGACCACGCTTTCGTCTGCGGCAGGATGACTTCCAGGTCGGGGTGGCTTGGCCGTTGCGGATCGATTCGGCGACCCATTCAAAGCCATTGTCCGTGATGTCATAAAAGGTAAGCCGAGATCCGTTTTTCCGATCCGGGGCGCCCGCCCACATGACCATGGTGGGCCCATCTTCTGTTTCAACCTGGCTTCCAATGTGTTGCCCCGCGCCTACCCGTTGCGAGGGCATCATGACGAAGTTGACGAACCACTTGCCGCGCTCGGGATCGAAAATGCGAATATTCGAGGTGGCAAAAGTATCGCACCAGTACTGATCCTGAATGCCGTGGCCGTTGAGGAAGTATGAGGCATTCCAGATGGCCACGGTCCTGTTCCATTTCCCGTCGGGGCTTCGAATCTCATCGATGCAGTCAAATTCGCCGATCATGAAATCGAACTGAGCAAGCTCCGGAGGGGCATCGGGGTTGGGTCTCCCGAAGGGATAGGCCGGATTCGGTTCGTACCGGGTGAGGGATGCTCTTTCTTCGACGCTTGGATCAGAATCTTCGCTGGAGGCTGCTGCCGGAATCGTTGCCGAGTGGAAAAGGGTCCCGGCGATGATGATCGTGCAATGGATGAGATTCATTAGAACAGGGTCCTCGGGTTGACCTCCGGGCGATTCTTGGGAGGAGTCTTGTGCCGTCAGGCTTCATACGAAGAGGGGCTGCGACTGGTAGGAAAGGGACGGAGTCCGGCCATTTTCAGCCGCGTTTGACAAACCCAGGACATCTTTGGGGCTTGTCCACCCTCTCATCGGGGGCGACTGGGGGCGCAAACGAGCTTTGCCGTCGGGGTGACTCTGGGGGGGGCTCGTTGATACCCGGAGGTCTCTGGAATCTTGAATGGGGAGTTGGTGACAAGGATGCTGGATCTGATCACCCACTCCCCATGAATTTGATTCGGAGCTACTTGCTCTTGGCGGGCCGGAACTTTCGTTTCTTGGGACGATGGCTTTTTGAGCCACCACCCGAGTGGTTCTGGCTTTTTGATCCGCCCGAATGCTTCGGACCCGAGTTCTCCCAAGGTGACGAGCCTCCTCGGAAAGGCTTGTGACCGGAGCGAGAGGCCGGGGCGCTGTTCGCTCTTTGGCGCCGTTCGGAATGGAACGGGTGGTTCTTGTCAACCGGCACCGTCTTGCGGATGGTTCGTTCGATGTCCCGCAGTTCCCGTCGTTCCATGCCGGAGCAGAACGAGATGGCTTCACCTTCGAGTCCGGCGCGTGCCGTACGTCCGATGCGGTGGACATAGGTTTCAGGTTCGGTGGGCATGTCGAAGTTGATCACGTGAGTGATCTTGTCTACATCGATGCCTCGGGCCGCAACGTCGGTGGCGACCAGCACTCTGACTTTTCCTTTTTTGAACCCCTCAAGGGCTCGGGTACGCGCTCCTTGCGTCTTGTTGCCGTGAATGGCTTCGGCGGACACACCCTTTTCGATCAGTCTTTTTGTGACCTTGTTCGCGGTGCACTTCATCTTCGTGAACACGATGACTCGCCGGAAGGCGGGATCTTTGAGGAGGGATGCCAGCAGCGCATCTTTGTTGTTTTTCTCGACGAAGAGAACTCGCTGGGCGATTTTCTCCACCGTAGGTTCTTTGGGCGCCACCGAGATCAGCTTGGGGTCGTTCACGAGATCTTTGACGAGGCTTCTGACTTCCCCGGGCAATGTGGCCGAGAGGCATAGAGTCTGTCTCTTCGGAGGCAGGGCGGCGATGACTTTCTTGATGTCGTGAATGAAGCCCATGTCCAGCATCCGGTCGACTTCGTCCAGTGTGAAGATGTTGACCCGATCAAGATAAACCGACTTGCTTTGCATGAGATCGAGAAGGCGACCGGGAGTCGCAACGAGAATCTCTGCTCCACGGGAAAGCTTGCTCACCTGGGGTCCATAGCTAACGCCTCCATGAATGACGACATGGGCGATCTTCGTGAACTTACCGTAGGTGCGGACGCTGTCGCCAATCTGGGCGGCCAATTCCCTTGTCGGAGCGAGGATGAGAGCTCTTGGTCTTCTGGGGATGGGGCGGCTCTTGGCCTGGACCAGATGATCGAGGATCGGAAGGGTGAAAGCCGCGGTCTTTCCGGTTCCTGTGGGGGCACTGGCCAGAAGATCCCGCCCGGCAAGAAGGGCTGGAATGGCCTGCTCCTGAACCGCCGTGGGATCGGTGTAGCCCGCGTTGCTGATGGCACGCTGAAGGCAAGGGAGAAGGCCGGCAAAAGCTCCCTGGGCCGGCTTGAGCGGCTTCGTTTCCTTGGCCTTGGCTGGACCGTTCTCTTTTGTTTCGAAAGGCTTTGAGGATTCGTTCCTCTCGTCTTTTTCGGTCTTCAGTTTCGTCTCACCGGTGACGGACGAGGTTGAATGGGCGTTGGGCTTCTTGCGCCATGGGGCCCGAGTTTGTCGATTCATGCTGTTCCTTGGAAGGTAGGGATTGGTCCGGGGATGGCACAGGGGGCTTTTTGGGGCCCTATGTCCGACAAGGTCCACTTCCCGACCCGCCCGGACGCGTGGAGGAGAGGGGCGCCGCTCTTGCGGCTTATGACGGTTGAACCGGCATATTTGTCGAACATTTAGGCTCGATTGAGGCCCCTAGCTCGCATGAATCATGCGGATGGAGAGGCCTTCATAGCAGTCACCGTCGCGCTAGGTATACCACGTTCAGGGGTTTTTAGGAGTTTATTCGCCTTTGTACTTGAGAAAAGCCGTTCTCGATGGATCTCAAAGATACGAGAGGATTCGCCATCTTCCGCACCGTTTTGCCCGGGCAAACCAGGCACAGGGTAGGTAGAGAGCAGCAACGATGAGGATCCAGGAGACGTAAACGGTGGTCAGGCTACCGCCAAACCAGGTCGGGAAAGAACCGGTCATGGCGGCCTGCATGGGAGACAGGAAGGAGCCGTTGGTGATCCAGTTTGCCCCTCGTGCTGCAAGGTGGATCACCAGGACGTGCAATACATAATAGAAGAGGGGGGCGCGCCCGAAAGTCGCCAGCATCTGCCCGATTCTGCCCGCAGCTCGATCAAGGAGGCCAAGAACAATCCAGGCGGGCCCCAAGGTCATCAACAGGTAAAGAGGGGAAGCGGGGTATTTGGTGCAGTTCAGAAAGGAGACAAGGGTCATGAGAACGGAGTCTTGCTTTCCCCAGGCATTTGGTTCTCCGAAGGACCCGGTCCATCGCAGCGCGACGAAAAGAGCGGTCGTCCCGATTCCGAGGGCGATCAGGACTCTCTTGCGTTTTTCCGGGGGAAATTTCATGAGTGGAGCGAATCCAAAGCCCATGGCCATGATTCCGATCCAGGGAAGACAGGAGTAGATGGCGATGATCCGAAACCCAAACACCGGCGGTAGGGCCGCCTGACCGCCGTGGATCAGAGGCCACAGAGACCCCAACCAACCGAGTGATTCGGGATCGACGCCGTCAAGGAGGGGGGGAACCAGACAGAGGGCGATTCCGATTCCCAGGACGAGCCGATCGGGGAAGAACGAAACGGCCGAAAGGAGGACCATCGCAAGGCCGATGACCGCGATGATCTGAAAGAAAAGGAGTCCGAGGGAAAAGGTCAGGAGCCAGGTGTAGGTCACGAGAGTCAACTCGAGGAGAACCAGCCACATGCCTCGGGTCAGGAGATATCTTGAGAGCTCGGCCTGAGTCACCCCTCGCTCTCGTCTCAGCCAGGCTCCCATTCCGGCAAGGAACAGAAAGACCGGAGCGCAGAAGTGAGTGATCCATCGGGTGAAGAAGAGTGCCGGTGTTGTGAGGTCAATGTTGGTCGGGTTGAGCCGGATGTCACCAAAATAGTCACGGGTATGATCGAGGGCCATGAGCACCATGACGATCCCTCGGAGCACGTCGATCCCGTGCAGTCTCTTGTCTGTTTCGGTTGTCGAGAGATTCAAGTTGGTGCTGTCCATGTTCAGGCGCCATTGGAGCATGTTGAACCAGCAACCGGGCCGGTTTTGCGGTGAACCCGCGTGATCTTGCTGTGGAATTCGTCAAGTTTGTGGTGAACGAGTGACCCTCTGTGCCCGGATCAGGGAAGCACTGTCAAGGAGACAACGGGAGTCGGAACGAGGGTGATACCTCGGGCGTTCCCTGTGTCCCGCACTACTGCTTGCATGTGGAAGGAGCGGTTGATGAGATCTTCACTGTTGGGGATTCGAAACGAGACTTCACGCTTTCCGAGAAGGCCAAGAGGCGGGTCATTTCCTCCGAAACCGCCAAAAGAGTTATGGACGATCCGCAGCTTGGGCGTGCAAGCAAGCCCCAGGGTGATTCCGGAGCGAACACAGGATCCTCGCTGTCCGTCAGCGAGGAGTGCGAAGCTTTCGCCCGCTTCGCCGAAGATGTTCAGGAAGAGCACGTTTCCGATCGACGGATTCCCACTACTGTGTTCAAGATCGGGTTCGTTAGGAATATAGGTGAATGCTGACGGGAGGGTGCTGACTCCTCCGGGCTGAAGGACGCTCACGTCGACGACCACATTCTCCCCGGGCCCCTCGGGGATCTCGGCTTCGATTGCCGTGCTTCCTTGTCGGCTCAATACGAACGCATCGACCTGTCCCACCTTGACACGAGCCGATTGTCCGAAGTTCTGGCCGATGAGAGTGATCACGGCTCCGCCGCTTAGTTCTGCGGTCGTGATGGAGAGGACGGTGAGCGTTGGCGGGGAGGGAGCGCTCAATGCTCCCAAAGCGTTGACCAATCCCCAGCCAAAATCGGTGTCATATCCGGGGACACCCAGGTCGACTGCAGAGATCTGCATATAGCTTTCTACGTCGTCGGCGGTTGCCGTGGGAAAAAGGGAGAGCACGAGGGCGGCAACTCCAGCCGCGTACGGTGTAGCCAGGGAGGTTCCAGATACGGTGGCGAAGGACGTTTCGTCGACACCATCGGATGAAGTGCGATCGGTCGTGTAGATGTCGACTCCTGGAGCGGTGAAAGTCATGCCGACTCCGGTGTTTGAGAAGGCTGCCAGAGACCCGTTCCTGTCGATGGCGTTGACCGCATTCACGGAGGGGATCGATGACGGATAGTAGATGGTGTCTTCCGATGAGTTTCCCGTGGCGGCGAAGTGAACCATGCCGTCGGTACGAGTCTGGTCGTATTTGGTGGCGATGGACGAGGACTCGAATCCATATCCGTTACTATTGCACGTGACCCTTGCTCCAACGGATTCGGCGAAGACAAGGGAGTCAACGGTCCAGCTTACGGCCGAGGTCCATCCTCCGTTGCAAGGATCCGTGACGCTGATAAAGGTCCTTGCCGAGGCGGATCGACAGTCCGGGGCAATCCCCACCGTGCCAAGAGCATTATTGATCCTTGCGGTGATGGCCCCTGCCACGAGAGTCCCGTGATGATCGCATTCGTTCACCGGTCCACCGTCTCCTGGTCCTTCGCTGGTCGTGTCGGCACCCGGAATCTGGTTGATGTCAGGGTGATCCTGCTGGATTCCGGTATCGATCACTACGATGATCACCGAATCGTCGCCGGTGGTCAGATCCCAGGCTTCCACTGCATCCATGTCTTGATCCGGAGTGCCTCCCGCCTGACCGATGTTGTGAAGACCCCAGCAGTCTCCAAAGCCGGTGTCGTCAGGAAGGAGTGAGGCGCTGCCATTGAAGATCATGTCGGGCTCTGCGAATCGAACTTGTGGGAGCCGGGCGAAGGTGTTGGAGAGATCCAGAACCTCAAGTCCGCTGAGTCTGCCGGTTGCAACCCGATAGGTGTTTCTCATGGCTCCCCAGCCTTCATCAAGGACTTCGCCTGCCTGAAAATAAGTCAGGAGAGCGTTTGCCTCTTGCGGCGAAACCGACTCTTCAAAGCCGATGAGGAGCGTCGAGGTCACGATGATGGAGCCGCCGCGTGAGTCGAGGAAGACCGGAGATACGAAATCGATCTCGGGGAATTCCTCGGCGCTCGTCAGACGAGCCTCGAGTTCTTGGCGGGATTGGATCGGAGTGATTGTCTCTGCAAGACGCCAGCCGAGGATCCCTGTCTCCGCTACGGATGCCGGCTGAATCCCGGCGATCGACTCCGGCGGAACGGTTGGGACTCCCTCGGCCAGT
>JAJDCM010000082.1 GCA_029260825.1 Planctomycetota bacterium
GATCCGAAAAATCGCGGAAAATACGTGGATCAGCCAGAATCTCCCGATTCGAAGGCGTTCGAGGCAACTAGCCGCGACGGGAACCAAGAAAATCTCCGGCCGGGCGCCTCGAAAAGCCGCCCATCGAACAGCAACTAGCTACCCACACGAAATCGCGAAGCGCCACTACTTCTTGAGGCCGAGCTTGTTGAGCTTGGGAGCGATCACGTACTGACAATAGGGCTGCTCCGAGTTCAGCCGATAGTAATCCTGGTGATAGTCCTCTGCGACGTAGAAAATGCTGGCTTCCGTGATCTCGGTGACGATCGGCGAGAAGAACTTCTTTTCGGCCTCTTTCGCCTCCTTGGATTTGATCGCCGCATCCCGTTGAGCCTCTGAGTGGTAGAAGATCGCGGATCGATACTGGGTGCCCTTGTCGTTTCCTTGCCGGTTCAGGGTGGTCGGATCATGAAGCACCCAGAAATGTTCGAGCACTTCTTCAAATGAGATGATTTCGGGGTTAAATGTCACCTGGGCCACTTCTGCATGTCCGGTCATCCCCGCGCACACTGCATCGTAGGTAGGGTTCTCGACCTCGCCCCCCATGTAGCCGGAAACAACACCGGTGACACCCTCAATCTGCTCCAGGACAGCTTCAATACACCAGAAGCATCCAGCCCCGAGGGTGGCGATTTCCCCCTTTGTGTTTTTTGACGGCATGGAAGAGCCGGTTTCCTCTGGCATTGATTCATCGGTCATCGCATCATTCCTGACTGAGTTCTCGGCGTGGACGTCCTGCCTTGTTTTTCCCGAACATTGAGGGAGAAGAAAAAGGAGAATGAGTCCCACGAAGAGAATCCAATAGTTTTTCATCATGTCTGGTTTCCTTTGAACCCATTCCGGATCGGGCCCGTGATTTCCATGGTGCCATAATCTTCTACGATTAGAAGGAGCGTTGGTCTTCCGGTTTCCGGAGAGAGAAGATCACACCACCAGCGTGGGCGTCTTGAACGATTCAACCTTGTTGGAGGGACATCATGGCCCGGCAGATTCCTGATTCTGGCATCAATCTTTTTCAGCTCATTTACACGTTGCTCCGTGAGTACGAGGAGAAGGCGGGGAAACCAGCGATGAACCTGTCTCTCGGAAATCCCGATCTTGCTCCCCCAAGCCGGATCCTCGAGCTTCAGTCGGAGCTGGCCGGATCGACCGCTTTTGAGCTTCACACCTACTCGGAAGAAAACAACCTTCGAGGGTTTGCGGAAGCCATGGTGGAGCTCCACGGAAAGGTTCGCGTCGAAGATCACCGTGAAATTAGAGCCCTACCGATTCCCGGCATCAAGACGGCGGGTGCCCTCATGCCGCTCGCCTGTGGGCTCCACCTTCCCGACAGTTCGCGCCGACACAGATTTCGAGTGATCTCCAATCTACCGGCCTACGATGTGATCGGTACCTGGAGCCAGACCTATCTCGGTGCGGAGAGGATCGTGTGGCCGCTAACGGCGAAAGATGGAATGCGACTTCGCCTCGATCGTCTCAAAAGAAGTCTCGCGGAGCAAAAGATCGATCGGGGAGACCTCGTTTATGTCATCAGCCCCGGCAACCCGGCGGCCGTGGGATCCACGGCGGAGGATTGGCGACCGCTCATCGAGTACTGTCTGGAATCCGGGACCCGGCTCGTCAACGATGCGGCCTACGCGGGGCTTGCTGATGAAGACGTCCACTGCCCTCTTGCGCAGGTTGCCGTTGAGTACGAAGACCTCGAGTGGATCGAGATGTATTCGGTCAGTAAGTCGTTCAGTGATCCAGGAGCCAGGCTGGGTGCGCTGGCCGGATCCGCGGATTTCGTCACCGACTTCGTTCTTGTGAAGGGGAACACTGAATCGGGTCCCGTACCGTATGTGATGGCCGCCTATGGTGACTACATCTCACAGGGGGGGCAGGCTGCTCAGCACCTCCGTGATCTGAGAAGCCTTTATGCGAGAAGAGTGAACTTTGTTGTTGATCGTCTTCAAGAGGCTGGACTTGAGCTTGCCTGCGAACCCAACGCCGGGTTCTTTACCCTCTGGAAAGTCCCGGAGCGAATCTTCGGAATTTCACTCGCCGACCATCCTCGAACCCGGGACCTTCCGGCTCATGAGGCCTTCAATCGATTGGTCATCGAGGAGACCGGAATTGTGGGAGTTCACTTCATGGGGCCGGGGATAGACGGTGAACCCGAGCCGTTCATCCGTTATGCGGTCTGCACGGATGTCCTCGATCCGAAGTTCCAGGACCGATTTGGCGCCGAGCTATCTCGCCTCCGGCCGGAATACGCAAGCGAACCATCAGCAAAGCTCCACAGCTCAGGGTAAGACTTGATCTTGGTGCTCTTCTTGGGGCATGCCAATGATTTGCCGCTGGGGTCGCAGCCGGTGGCAACCCGCCGAAGCTCGAAGAGCGAAGGCGGGTCACTTGATCGTGAGAACGATCCCGTTCGTGATGCTGTAGGGGACGGTTGCAAGAGAGCAATTGTCCTCGATGACTCCCTGCAGGGTAATGGTGAACCCGGGTCGCGATCCGTCCTGTCGACTGACGAGGGTGAGGCGACTTCCATCTTGAATGAATGGGGGAGTTCCACCGGCCGTATGGGGACCTAGCTTTGTCTGGCTTCCGATCGAATTCCAGGTGATGAGAGGAGTCTGAGTGGCAAGGGCGAACGGGCCAAAGCACATCTCCCCCAGCCCCCTTGGAAGGGTCACTCGATCGGTTTGACCGGGGATCCCCGGGAAACCGTAGAGGGCAAACCGGGTCGGAAGGCTGTCACCTTGCCGGGATGAAGGCTCATCGAGAGTGATCTGGAGGGGATCGATCCGATCAAGGGTCACAGCCCTTGCTCGGCCACCCGCCGAGTTGTTGATTCTCAGAACTTTCTCCGGATCGCCGCATGCCGCGTTCACGCCGCCAGCTCCGCAAAGACTCACCGTACCCCCTGGAGCACCAAGGATGGTATTCACGTGGTCGATGACCGTGCGCACGGTGACCTTGGCTGCGCTTGCCGCCTCCGCTCCAAGAGCGCCACCCACATGGACGTGACCTGCGGCCACACAGTAGGCCGGATCGGAAGGGCTTGCATGAAGCGATTGATACCAGACTCCATGATAAGCCGCGAACTCGGATAGGAAACCTCCACCGTCACCGCCGGTGCAGACGACACCGTTGATATTCAGATTGGCGGCGTTGATCGCATCGGCAATAGCCTGGCGGGGAAGGGTCGAAACTCGAAGGAATTCGGCCGGGACACTTGCGTCAGGCGGAGATGGAGTGGGGAAGTTTGGTGACAGGTAGTCAGGAATCCATCCCTGTCGATTGAATTGATTCGTTTCCACTTCCCAGCTTCGGTTGTTGTTGCCCCGGCTGAAAGTAACGATTGCTACAGGTTGCAGAGGATTGGCGATGCGCCAGAAATCCTGAGACGTATCCTGATAATCGACCTCAAGATCCCCTCTGCCCCGGCCACAGTTCTGGCAGGACGGATCGGAAAATTCCGGGAAGTAGGCATATATATCATACCCTCGTCCTTCCCAGTTTCTTCCCGTCCAGCCATTGGGGTTCTGGTCCGGGTTGGGGCTCCATGTTCGAAGCATCGAGTTGCTTGGAGGCCAGTAGCCGGTAAGGAGGATGACGCGCCGGCTGGCCCGAGACGAGGGATCCGAAGGAGGGGGGAGTGTTGGAATCTCGGTGATGACAGGAACCGGGGATCTCGCCGGTGCCAGGGGGTGATTGTGTTCCCCAGGGGGCAGGGAAGATGGGGTGGGGAGCCAGTCCATTCGGGTTGCGGACTGGGCATTGATGCCCCTTGCCGGACCCAGGAGACTTGCTAGGAGAGTTAGGAACAGAATCGAGATGCTTCGAGTCATGATGTTTCCTGGTGTTTCCTGGTGTTTCCTGCCCGTTTGGTTTCATGCGGCGATGCGGCCTACGAAGCTGATTGTAGCAGGAAAGGCCGAGCCTGGCAGCTTGTGCTGTCGCCGGGCCCGGCCTCTATTTATCGATATCGATGACTTGAATTGCTGAGGAGTCAGCTCAGGTGGCGATGTTGGACATCCCGAGCCAGGATCGACCATCCTTTTCGATGAGGTCGAAGGCTTCCTTTGGTCCCCAGGATCCTACCGGATAGTTCGGGAACCCCTGGGCCGGCTCGCTTTCCCAGACGTCGAGGATGGGTTGAGCTATTTGCCACGCTTGCTCCACGAGATCGGTTCTGGAGAACAAAGTGGCGTCGCCCAGCATGCAGTCATAGATCATGATCTCGTAGCCGGTTCCTCGGGCTGCTTCGAAGGCCTCCCCGTAAGAGAAGTGCATGTTGACCGGCTGCATCTTCATGGTGGGGCCCGGGACCTTTGTCTGGAACTTCAACTGAATGCCCTGGTCCGGTTGGATATGGAAGACGAGCTGATTGGGAGGCAAGCTAGTGACCGGTGTGTTCCGGAAGAGGACCTCCGGTGCCTTCTTGAACTCAACGAGGATTTCCGTGTCCTTCTTTCCCAGAGCCTTCCCGGATCGAAGATAAATCGGTACTCCGTCCCACCGCCAGTTGTCGATATGAAGCTTGGCGGCGGCAAAGGTCTCGGTGCTGGATTCCGGATTGACTCCCGGTTCTTCTCGATACCCGACATTGTCGGTTCCGTCGGATTTCTTTCCCGGTCCGTACTGACCTCGAACGGTGTGATTTCGCACGTCCTCCGGGGTCATGATGCGCACCGCCTCCATGAGTTTTGCTTTCTCGTTCCGAATGGCTTCGGAGGCAAAGGAGGATGGAGGCTCCATACAGATGTAGGCCAACATCTGGAACATGTGATTTTGCATCATGTCCCGCATGACGCCCGATTTGTCGTAGTAGTTTCCGCGTCCTTCGACGGTGACGGTCTCGGCCACACAGAACTGGATGTGATCGACATAGTTTCTGTTCCACAGAGGCTCGAAGATCCCGTTGGCAAATCGGAAGGCCAGGATGTTCTGGACGGTTTCTTTTCCCATGTAGTGATCGATGCGGAAGACTTGATGCTCCTGCCAGTACTGAAGAATCTCTTTGTTGAGATCGATCGCCGAGGACAGATTGGTGCCGAACGGTTTTTCTACGATGATTCGCTTCCAGCCATTCTCTTCACTCCGCAGACCCATTCTTTCCAGATTATCGGAGATGATGCCGAAAACTGAAGGTGGGGTTGCCATGTAAAAGAGAATGTTGCCGCCGGTCTTGTACTCGCCGTCGAGTTTGCCGATGAGGTCTGCAAGCTGGCTGTAGGATCCTTCATCGTCGAAGGATCCCTGGGTGTAGTGAAGGTGTTCCACGAAGTCGTTCCAGGCCCCTTCATCGAAGGTGGATCGGGTGCTGAACTCCCGGATGTCCGTTGACATCTTTTCGCGAAAGGAATCGGTTGTGAGGTCTTTTCGGGCCATTCCGATCACGGCAAACTTCTCCGGAAGAAGTCCGTCGCATTTCAAATTGTAGATCGCCGGCATCAGGAGGCGCTTGGTGAGATCGCCCGCGGCGCCGAAAATAACCATGATGCAGGGATCGCCTGCCGGCGGACGTTCGGTGCATTCTTCTGGAGTGTGAACCAGGTTCGTAGCCATATCAGCTCCTCTCTTTACCGATTAATAAGAAAGGCGATGAGCCTCCCCGCAAGATCAAGTGAATCCCTCCACCTGCCGTTGGCCCTAACGGTACCGTCATCCCAACTGCTGAACAAGAGGGTGTCTTGCCGATCGAAGCGGGGCCATGCCAGGAGGATCAAGTTCCGGGTTTGTTCCGGGTTCTAGAGGTGTCTGGCAAGGCAGTTATGTCACCTGGGTAGATGGCCGAGAACTCCAAACGCTAGAACGGGTTAGATGTGGACCGTATAATGTGTTTCGCACCTTGGTCAGCCCGAGTTTCCGGAGAACTCACGGGGGGCAACCTACCGGCCGAATCAAGAAAAAGCCCGACCCTTTCCGGGGCTGTTTCGGTCGCTAACGTATCTGCATCGCGAAGCTGTTTAGAAGGATGGACTCATGCCTGGACGTATCGCTCTCACGCTTCTCTTCTCAACCTTTGTGATCTTGTTGGACGTCGGGGCGGCCAGATGTACCGAAGCGATTCCCCAGGCGCGCCGAAATGCTGTGGGAAGTCTCTTCCCCTTTTCTCTTGATCGACCCCATTTGCGGGCTCGAGCACGGCAACTCTATTCCTCTTTTCTTGCCCGGGGACAGCAGTCCTACGTGCCGAACGACGAGATCACCGACCCTCTTGGTGCTTTCAAACAAAGTGGAGACCGGAGTGCGATTCCCGATCCCCGATCCGGTGGGAGGGGAAACAATTCAAATGATGTTCTCACGAATCGGATTCTTGCCTGGCTCCTTTACGAGGATGAGGCCGCACTGGAGGATGGACTTCTCCATGCAGAGTGGCTCGTCGAAGTGCTGGATCAACAGGATCACGCTCATGTTCAGCGCCATCCCACCCTTGCCCTCTATGCGCTTGCAACTCGTGATGCCGGTCAGCGCGAGCGGCTGCTGAACGGCTTTCTTTCGTCTTATCGCACTCTCCAATCTTCTCGTTTCTGGGTGGATCGGGAGGGCTGGATGATCGGTCTTGCGGGGATTCGACCGTTTCTCCGAGCTTGTGGAGCGGCCCATCGGTTTGCCTTTAACCTCGAGAGATTGATCGATCTAGGGGTCGTGACGCGGGAGCAAGTAGAAGCCGTTGGTCTTGTTTTTGGAAACGACACCGATGGCTTTCTTGATCGGGTGAGCTCTCGAATCTCTGAATTCATGAGCTGGCGAAAGATGGAAGGTGATCAGGAACCCCGGGGATGGCAAACGAGTCCGGGAGAGTGGCGTCCAGGTGACTCGGTGACGTTTTGGCCGTACCTCGATAGCCGAGTCGTCTCGGGACGGGACTCGACCTGGTTCCACTATGGACAGATCTTTTCCTTCGAGATGCTTTCGATCAAGGCTTACTACCCCCAGCGGTTTCATTCGATCTTTCAGAGGCGAACTTCGGAGGTTGCCGAATGGGCCTTTGTGATCGGAGCGGACTTTTTGTCCGAGAGCTCTTCCGGTCGTCACATGGTTTCCCGTCGGGATTGGTTTTTTCCCACCAATCCTCAGCTGCAGATACCCTTTCATCAGTACACCTCGGACGATCAGGATCTCCACGGGGAGAATACGTACTGTCTTCTGCCTGGTTTTTACTTCGTGCGAGGATACACTGGGTGGAAAAGCTGGGCGGTTAGCCAGCACGTGGCATCGTCCAAGTTCTCGTTGTTTGATGGCGAGGTTAACTTTGCGGCCCTCATGACCCTTTACTTGTGGCGGCTCTGACCTTGCATTGATCTTGCTTTGATAGGCATGGATCCCGCATGGATCCCGCATGGATCCCGCTTATTGATCCTGCAAGGACCGGGAGGCCTGGCGATCAATCCGACGTTAGATCGACGAACCCGCGACTTGTTGCGCGATGTGTCCCGGTCGTTCTACCTCACTTTACGATTCCTTCCCGGCCCGATTCGATTGCAGATCGGATTGGCCTACTTGCTGGCCCGGGCGTCCGATACGATTGCCGACACAGATGCTCTTCCCCGATCTCGCCGACTCGAGGCACTCTCCGAGTTGAGAGCCGCGATCGAGGGAGACGGCTCCGTTTCTCCGCCGTCACTGACCGATGAACTTTCCGGGATCCGGGTCTTGCCGGCTGAACGAGTTCTGCTCTCCCGACTCGGGGATTTTCTTGACCGAATGATGAATCTCTCGAACGCCGATCGGGAGAGAGTCAAGACTGTCTTGAGAACGATCGTGAGCGGTCAAAAGCTTGATCTTGTTCGGTTTGACCCGGAGGGCCACCCGGGAATCAGGGCGCTAGAATCGGAGGAGGAACTCGATGATTACCTCTACCGGGTAGCCGGTTGCGTCGGTGAGTTCTGGACGGAAATTTGCCGTGCGCACCTTCCGGGAGGGGAGGAGTGGGGAGTGGGAGAAGTTCTCGGTCGAGGGATTCGATTCGGGAAGGGGCTACAGCTGGTGAACGTGCTCCGGGACCTTTCTTCCGACCTTGCCGAAAACCGATGCTATCTTCCGGCCTCCCGATTGAAGGAGGTAGGCCTGTCTCCCGGAGACCTTTTCGATTCCGGGGCCTTCGAGCGGCTTCGTCCTCTTTATTCCGAGTACCTTGACCGGGCCTTCTCCCATCTCGCGGCGGGCTGGGACTACACCTGTGGGCTTCCGCGTGGGTGGTCGAGGCTCCGGGTGGTCAGTGCCTGGCCCATCTTGATCGGAGTGAAAACACTGGGGCGTCTGGGTGAGGTGACGGATCCGCTCGCGATGAAAACGAAAGTGAAGGTCAAGAGAAGCGAGGTGTATCGGATCATGGGATGCACGGTGGCAGCGACGGTCGCCGGCCGGTTTCCAGGACTCTTTGATCGGTATGCTTGATTTCTGGATGCCGGGGAAAACCCTCGGTTCCGGGACGCTGGCTGTGGGTCAAAAGGAACGGAGAACTGGTTCTGGGGCTGCGGCGGGCAATTTTCATCCCCAAAATCGGTGGGAATGGTGAATTACCCCCTCCCAGGCGCTTCGGACCTGTGGTATCTTCTTTTCCTTGCCAATATTCTTTCCTGCCTGATCTAGAGGGGTCATCTCGGCGTTTCGAAGCACTGGCCAATTGTTTCGGAGGGTTGGGATCGGCTCACCCACTCATATCAGATTGTCCAGTTGATGATTTCCGCCGTGGAACTCACCTGGATCCATTCTCCTGAAGGGAGGTCGAGTCAAGAATGATGCGTCGCCGTATGAAATTCCTGTGTTTGTCGATTCTGTGTCTTGGTGTTCTGGGAGTTTCTCCCGGTCTCGAGGCTCAAACCGTCGCGAAAGAGGCTGACAAGGCTCCCCAGCCGCGAGTCGGCGTGGTGAACCTTCATGTGGGCGAGATTGATACCTCGGACATGCCCAACCTGATGACTTCGTTGCCTCCTCGTTTCGACCCAGGAAAGAGATATGTGTTGCAGCTTCCGGGACCGATCACCCGGGAGCAACGGGAGTCCTTCACGTCTCTTGGCATCGAGGTTGAGGATTACATTCCCTATTACGCGTACATCGTGAATCTAACGGGAGTGAGTCCGGCAAAACTGACTCAAACGGGGCTGGTTCATTGGCTCGGGGAGTATCCCAGGTCCTGGAAACTCCAAAGAGACATCGGGGAGCGAACCTACCTGACGATCGAGCGGGAAGATCTAGCCGATGACGGCCGAGTTGTCGTGGTTGTCAGTCTCTTTCGGGGGATTCCGGCCGAGGTACTTCTGGATTCTGTGACTGGTCTCGGGATCCAGCAGCTTGAAGTCCACCGGATCGCTCCGATTGCCGGAAACGTTACCGTATCGCTGACGCTTCCCATGGAGTCGGTAGGCCTACTTGCCGATCTCTCGGAAGTGCAGTTCGTAGAAGAAGCGCCGGAAATCACCTACCGAAATAGCACGAATCGGTGGATTGTGCAGAGCAACAATTCGAGCAGCACTCCTCTATACAGCAACGGAATCCATGGTGAGGGACAGATCGTCGCCATCATGGATGGGCGGGTCGATCGGAATCATTGCTCCTTCAGTGACAGTGCTCCCATAGGCCCGAGCCATCGAAAGATCGTTGCCTACAACACTTCATTTGGAGCTGATTTCCACGGAACTCACGTGGCTGGTACTGCGGTGGGTGATTCCGGGTCAAACAACAACAATCGTGGCGTCGCTTATCTCGCCAAGATGGTGTTCAACTCGGTTCCGTCCTTCAACGAAACCGCAATGTATGGCCGCCTGCAAACCCACCACAATCAGGGGGCGCGGGTTCATACCAACAGCTGGGGCGATGATGGGACGACGAGCTATAACAGCCTGGCCCGGGGGATCGACAATTTCTCCCATGACTTTGAAGATTCGCTCATCCTCTTTGCGGTGACCAACACCTCGACCTTGAGAAACCCGGAGAACTGCAAGAACGGTCTCGCCGTGGCTGCGTCCCTAGACACTCCGAACCAGGGAAGTCATTGCTCAGGAGGCATCGGCCCCACCGCTGATGGTCGCCGAAAGCCGGAAATTTATGCTCCCGGATGTAGCACGAACTCCTCGAGTGCAAATAGCTCTTGCTCGACCACTTCGCTTACGGGAACTTCCATGGCGTCGCCGGCAGTTGCCGGGACCGCCGCTCTGGTTCGTCAATACTATGAAGATGGCTACTATCCTTCGGGAGTTGCCACCGTCGGTGATGAGATCAATCCCAGTGGTGCTCTGACCAAGGCAACGTTGATCAACTCTTCCGTCGACATGACCGGAATCAGCGGCTACCCCAGCAATCTTGAGGGTTGGGGGCGGGTCCATGCGAACCGCTCTTTGGCTTTCCCAGGCGATGCTCGCAAGCTGCGTGTGATCGAAGACCGGCGGAATGCATCGGGTCTTTCGACGGGCGAGGTTGAGGAGTACGAGCTGATCGTCCTTGGTTCGGGAAGCAAGTTGATGGTGACCTGTGTTTTCACGGACGCGCCGGCATCGGCTTCCACCGGAGGAGGCTCGGCTGCCGTCAACGATCTCGACCTTGAAGTGATTTCTCCTTCATCGACCCTCTATCGCGGCAATGTGTTCAGCGGTGGTGTCTCGACCACGGGAGGCTCGAAGGATGCCAACAATAACGTTGAGCAGGTTCACCTCAGCAACCCGCAAGTCGGGACGTGGACCGTGCGCATCCGGGGCGCCGCCGTCAATACCGGCGATCAAGGCTTTGCTCTCATCGCTACCGGCGATGTTGACCAGGGTCTTGAAGCTCTGAGAATCCGTTATCCGAACGGGACCCCTCTGATCCTTGCTGCCGGTAGCTCGACCGACATTGATGTCACGGTCGGCGCCGGGACCGAAAACCCAACTCCTGGAACCGAGACCCTTCATTATCGTTTCGGTGGTGCAGGCGCCTATCAAACGGTTTCCCTGACTCCCCAGGGGGGCGAGAATTTCACGGCAACTCTTCCGGGTGGAACCTGCGGCGACATGGCCGAGTTTTATGTCAGTGCCCAGGGAAACGGTGGCGCAACGGTCACGAATCCTGCTGATGCACCGACCAACGTTCTGGTTTCCGATGTGGGATCTCTTGCGACTGTTTTTGCCGACGATTTCGAGGCGAATCAGGGCTGGACGATCGATGACAGCGCTTCTTTGACCGCTGGTACCTGGACTCGAGCTGTCCCCGTCGGCGGAGGAAATTCTGACGACCCGGCCACCGACTTCGACGGTTCCGGGCGTTGCTTTGTTACCGGAAACGATGTTGACGAGGACGTTGACGGCGGGCGAGCGCGCCTGATCTCACCGGTTCTTGACCTTTCGGGGCTGAACCCGATTGTTTCCTACGCTCGTTGGTTCTCGAACGATGGAGCTGACGACACACTCAGCCTGCAGATCTCCGGCGACGGGGGGAGCAGTTATGTGACGGTGAGTACGGTCGGTCCTGGTGGGTCAGGGGGCTGGGTCGAAGAGTCCTTCCTGGTCAGTGATTTCATCACCCCAACGACTCAGGTTCGATTCCGCTTCTCGGTCACAGACAGCCCGAACAACTCGGCCACCGAGGCGGCGATCGACGGATTCGAGGTCCATGAGGGCGCTTGCAATCCTGTAGGCGATATTGCTGACCTGTCGATGGGACGGATGCAGGTGGATTACGATCCAGGTGACACGGATATCGATGCCGGGCCTGGAGGATTGGGACAGGCGGTGAATGTTGTTGTCACCGTGGTCAACACCGGAAATATTCCCGTGACTTCAGCTGATCTTCAGGTCGACTGCTTCGTCGATGGAGGTTCGGTTGTTTCCAAGGGTTCGGTCGTTACCGATTTTGACCCAGCTCCTGGAGTCCAGTCCTTGGCTCCGGGTGCCTCGGCCGACGTCGTCTACTCTTTTGTTGCCGGTGAACTCGATCGATGCGGAACCTACAGCATCGTTTCGTCTCATGATGGCGCCAATCTTCAGGCCCAAGGGGGCGGGGGATTGGTGATTGGTGACGTGCGAACTGCTGGCGATCAAGTCGCCGATCATCCCGATAACGACAGCGCAATTGATGATTCATTCTCTCCTGACCTCCTCGAGCTAGACTTTGGAATCGCCATCTTGACGGTCAAAGCTGTCTCGGAAATCATCGAGGATCGTGCTACCGAGAAGGTCAAGGTCACCATTGATTTCACCGGTCTTGGCCCGGGAATGGATTCTCATGATGTTCGGGCCATTTTCGATCTCCTACACACCGATGAATCGATCGCCTACCTGAATTCGTTGGTCATCGACAGAGACGGCGTTCGCTCCAGCGGAAGCCGTCTGGTTACGGTCAAGATCGACGTAAGTGCGCTCTTCCCGACACCACAGTCGGGTGCAGAGTACAAGGTGAGGATGCGGCTCCGTGACCTGAATTCCGGTGAGACCTGTATCTCATCGGTTTCATCGAACACAACCACGCTCCAGTAGTCAAAACACTGCATTTTTGCTGATCTTATCGAGGCGCGGAGAGAGGATACGACCTCTCTTCGCGCCTCTTTCTTTTGCCCTTGTCCTTCTTTGCCTCGAATTCGATAGTAGAAGAAGGAAACCTCTTCCGTCGTTTGGGACGGGCAGGTTCCCAGGAGATCGGACATGAAATGGGTGGTTTTTTGTCTTCTTGCGGTTCAACTTGTCGGGTGTTCTCTCTTTCGGCCAAGGTTCCCCGAAACGGTCGCGGTTCAGCATGAAAGGGCTGTTGAGGGTCTCCTTTACGCGGGTGCGGCGGCGGTGGACATCACCCCCAAAGAGAACCTGTGGATGGGGGGCTACAACATTCTGCGAAAGGCGGATGGGGTTCATGATCCTCTCTATGCAAGAGCGGTTGTCTTGAAGCGAGGAGACCTGGAGCTAGGCATCGTGATGTTGGACGTGGTTGGTCTGCAGCACCAGGACGTCTTGCGAATTCGAGAGAAGATGAGTGGAATTGATGGTCACAAGGTGATTCTTGCGTCCACCCATAATCACAACGGACCCGATACGGTCGGGATCTGGGGCTTTCCTCCCTTTTCCTCCGGGCAAGATGACGACTATATGGTCGAGCTCGAGAGAGGGGTTCTTGAGGCCGTATCAAGGGCAAGGGCGGAGCTTCGAGAGGCGGAGGTTGCCACGGGTGTGGCCCTTGCTCCGCTCAAGG
The DNA here is from genome assembly GCA_029260825.1 of Planctomycetota bacterium. GTDB lineage: Bacteria > Planctomycetota > JACOTG01 > JACOTG01 > JAJDCM01 > JAJDCM01. The sequence goes on from JAJDCM010000082.1 coordinate 13,189, forward strand.
GTCTACACAAAAACCTGCGCCGTCCCGGGATGATCGATCGAGAGGTTGTCGTCATGCACCTTCGGGAGCCTGAAACGGGAAAGACGATTGCCACTTTGACCGAGCTTGGCTGTCATCCCGAAGTTCTGGAGAGGTGGAACAGACAGGTCACCGCAGACTATCCCCACTGGACGATCGAAAAGCTGGAGAAAGAGCTGGGCGGAATGGCCATGTACCTCTCTGGTGCTCTGGGAGCGCTGGTAGCTCCCGACGTAGAAAGGTCAGAGCCTCCCATTCCGGAGCAAGAATGGGCGGAGGCCAAGAGGGTTGGAAACCTCCTTGCTGACCTGACTCTTTCGACGGTCGAGACGTTTCAGGTCTATGATCGGAAGCCGACCCTGGCCTACTGGTTGAGTCCCATTTTTCTCAAGAACGAAAACTCGGGCTTTGACATCATCCGATGGACGGGTGTTCTCGATCGAGATCTCTACCGGGGTGGATACTTTCGCAGCGAGGTTGTTCTCTGGCAGGTGGGAGGGTTTCGGCTGGCGACCGTTCCCGGTGAAATCACTCCGGCACTTGGCATGCGCATCAAAGAGAACGCCGGAGGAACGCCGACCATGCTGGTTGGGCTCGCGAACGATGAACTCGGCTATTTGCTTCCTCGGTCCGATTATCATCTTCCTCTCTATGACTACGAGCGTTCGTTGTGCATCGGGATCGATGCCGCCGATCGAATCGTTGCTCGCCTGAAAGACCTCTCGATGCTGGCCGGAAACTAGCCCTGTTTGCTCCTGAAGTGGGGTGAACATCGCTTTGCAATGCAAAGTACTTGACAGATCCATCGGCTAACCCTATCCTTGGGTTCATGCTGAGAAAACGACCCCAGCCCCGGTCCGAGATGGAGCTTCCCACTCTCCAGAGCCGAGCGATGCAGGATCTGACCTTCATTCGTCAGACCATGGCACGATCTTCGGCATTTACCGCCGTCTCCGGGATGGGCGGAATTCTCATGGGGGCCACCGCGCTTGTGGCGGCGGTCATCTCATTTTTCAATCCCTCTCCTTCATCGTTTCTCGTCATCTGGCTGACGGAGGCCGTCCTTGCCTTTTTCATCGGAAGCTGGACTCTCGTTCGCAAGGCTCGGGCAGCTCGAATTCAGCTGGTGGCTGAGGGTGGAAGACGGTTCATCTTGAGCCTGGCTCCTCCCATGCTTGCGGGAGTTGTCCTCAGCTTCGTTGTCATCCGGGAAGGTTGGATTTCCGTTCTTCCGGGTCTCTGGCTTCTTCTCTATGGAGCCGGTGTTGTGACGGGAGGCGCGTTCTCGGTTCGACCGGTGCCCGTGATGGGGATCGGGTTCATGGGGTTGGGAGCCCTTGCACTCTTCTTTCCTCTTTCATGGGGGTGCATCTTTCTTGGTCTTGGGTTCGGAGGCCTCCATATTGTCTTCGGAACGTTGATCGCGAGGAGGTACGGTGGCTAAAAGGAGCTCTGCGGCAAAAAAGTCTCGAAAGACGGAGGACGGTGCATTGCGGGCAGTCGGGATCCCGTCGCCGGTAAAGCTTGATCGACTGATTCATGAGCGTCTTCGACTGGGGATTCTCAGCACGCTTGCCGTCCATCAGAAGTTGAGCTTTCATGATTTGAAAGAACTCCTGGAAGCCACCGACGGCAATTTGAGCGTCCACGCCAGGAAGCTCGAGGAAGCCGGTTATGTGAGTTGTAAAAAGAGTTTCTCCGGACGGGTTCCAAGAACCGAGTATGGACTCACGAAAGAGGGAAGAAAAGCGCTGGAGCGTTATCTCGATCACATGGAAGCTCTCATCGAGAAGACTCGTCTGGGCTGATTTTCGGCGTTTTTTTTGCTATTAACTTTGCAGTGAAAAGTACTTTTTGGGAGCAAAGATGCACGTAGCCATCATCATGGACGGAAACGGTCGCTGGGCGGTGAGTCGGGGGATGCCCCGGCAGGCTGGACATCGGGCAGGAGTGACGGCAGTGCGTCGAACGGTTGAAGCGGCTCCCAGGTTCGGGATCTCGGTTCTTTCCCTATTTGCCTTTTCTGCGGACAACTGGACGCGTCCTCGGAGTGAGGTCCGTCATCTCTTCGCACTCTTGCGCTCATCTCTTCGGGAGCAGAGTCTTCACTGTTTCGAGAACGGGATCTGCATGAAGGTCATCGGTCGACGGGATCGATTGCCATCCTCGCTTCAAGATGCCATTTCTGATGCGGAGAACCTGACCCGCTCGGGTTCTCGTTTGACGCTTCGCATCGCGGTTGACTATTCGGCTCGAGACTCGATCGTGGATGCCGCCGGAAGATTGGGGGAAGTTCCTCAGGCAAGTCGTGGTAGTTTTTCTTATCTACTTTCCCAGGTGACTCACGATTCAGGTCGCATGCGTCCGGTGGATCTTCTCATTCGCACCGGAGGGGAGCGTCGGCTCAGCGATTTTCTCCTCTGGGAAAGTGCTTATGCTGAACTCTATTTTACAAGTCTTGGCTGGCCTGACTTTGCCGAGGCAGACCTCGAGGCCGCGGTTTCCGAGTATCGAAGGCGGGAGCGAAGGTTTGGTGGTCTACCGGCCTGAGCCGCCACCTGATCAAGCTAGCGAGCGGACTCCGTTCCATGAAGCCCGCTCGATTGCACGATTCGATATCGTTTAGATCTCCCTCCTGATGCTCTTTTTCTTGTCCCTCTTTTTGGGCTTCTTTGGCTCCAGAGGTGTGGATTTGTTCCTGGGCAGGGCCGGACAGCCTGCCTTGCTTTTCGTGTTGAATCTTTAGCCTTCAAGGGTTCGTCCCGAGGGAGGCTCACGAACAACAGACAGAGGGTCGTTGTCAATGTCAGGGTTGTGGCAATCTTCAGGAAGGGTTTCACGATGTTCTCCTTTCGGCCAAGGATCCGGGCTATTCTCCTTGGCAGCAAGTTTCCTCGAATGAAGGATGAGGAAGGCAATGGGACGGGGGATGGGGCTCTTGTGAAGTTGAGTAGGGACTGGATGTAGGCTCGGTTCTTGTCTGTGATCTTGAGAGCGAGTTCGTCACAGAGAAGTTCTCTGTCGAGCTCGATCCATCGCACGATCCACCAGGTGGCTGGATGAAAAAAGAAGATCCCGCGAACGAGACTCTGATAGGCCTGCCACAGATTGTCGTGACGGCGACAATGAAACGCCTCGTGCCGCAAGATGAGCTCAAGTTGCAATGGAGTCAGGTCAGCGAGGCCGTTTTCGGGCAGGAGGATCACAGGAGACGTGACCCCAACGAGGGTGGGGGATCTGATGGAGCGGCTGATCCCGATCTTGACGTGTTGGAGCCCGAGAGCTTCTTGCACCCGGACCCAGATCTTTGGAACTTCCGATCCAGCGGGGAGCCCGCTCGCTTCTTTTTTGAGTCGCCGAACGATGAAGAATCCAAGGATGAAGCCGACCCCGGTGAGGCCTGCTCCGAGAATCGAAAGCCAAGGGAGTAAGACGACCAACTCATCAAGTGTTCGCACCGCGAGTCGCATCGGCGCGGCTACCTGTTGTTCGGGTAGGATGGATGGGATGAGCGGGGGAGCCTTTTCAAAACCTCGACCCGTAGATCGAATTCCCTGGGACCAGGGTGGTGGGTTCTCGAGATGATGATTCTGCTTCTCGAGCAGCAAACAAAGAACGAGAACCGGAAGGGCGGACAAACCAACCAATGCTGTCCGACCAAGATTGCATCGAAACTGGAGCGATTGCTTCCGGAACATGGTTCTGAGAAGAACAGCAAGAAGTCCGAGGATCGATCCTACCCAGAGGAAGTGAACGAGTGCCCAGCCGGATGTGATCCAGAGTTCACGGGACCGGGTAGTTTTTGAATCGTGGGACGTAGAAATGGGGTGGTGCGGGGTCAATTCATGGGGGTAGATTTGCTTACGATTCCAGCTCAACCGGATGGGTTTCGCCGGCGAATTCGACTTGATCTCCCGGGTGCAGCTTTCTACCTCGCCTGGTTTCGACCGTTCCGTTGACCTTGACCTCTCCTCCCTGAATGAGGATCTTGGCATGGCCCCCGGTCTGGGCAAGGCCCATCACTTTCAGATACTGGTCAAGCTTGATGACGGGGACTTCCACGGGTTTCTCCTTGGCTGATTTGGCGATCTGGACGGGAAACGAGAATCAAGGTTTAGCACGGGAGGCCGGCTGTGGCGATGTTTTGCCCTGTTTCCTGAGGTCGTCTATTCGCCTTCCCGGTACAATACGGCTATGAGTGAAGTGACTCGGATCCTCGCTGGATCGGACGATGACGGCCTCCTGCTCGATCGTCTGTTGCCAGTTGTCTACGCGGAGTTGCGTCGGCTAGCCTCGACCCTCCTCGAGAAGGAAAGAGGGCAAAAGACACTTCAGCCGACGGCTCTTGTTCACGAGGCGTACCTACGTCTCATCGGTGAGGAACCGCTGAACTTCGAGACTCGAGCTCATTTTTTTGGAGCCGCGGCCCAGTCCATGCGCCGGATCCTTGTTGATCTGGCCCGAAAAAGAGCACGCCTGAAGAATGGCGGTGGGCGGGAGCAATACACCCTTCACGAGGAAGATGCGATCGTTCCGTCTTGCTCCGATGACTTCCTGCTTTTCAATGAGGCTCTCGAAGACCTGGGTGAGGAGGACGAAATGAAGGCCAAGCTTGTCCAGCTCCGCTATTTTTCGGGCCTCAGTGTTGAGGAGGCGGGTAAGGCTCTTGGGCTTTCTCGGGCAACGGCCCATCGTCACTGGGTCTACTCTCGGGCGTGGCTCTACGACAGAATGCATTCGAGCTCATGAACCATCCGGATCCCAATTGTCATTTTTTTCACGACCGTGAGACAAATCCTGATCCAACGTCGCATGTCTCCTTGGCAGAGGGTTGACGACCAGTGGAGTGACATTTCTCGAACCGAGCGGGTTAGCAAGGAGCGATTGAGTGATCAAGAACACATGCACGCGGGTCGAAGAAGTTTTTGGCCGGGCTCTCGATTTCACCGAAGCAAGTTCTCGCGACCGATATCTTGGTGAGGCCTGCGGTAAGAACCAGAAGCTCCGGAATCGGGTAGAGAAACTCCTCTTGGCGCACTCGGATGCCGCAGGTTTTCTGGATGAGTCTCAATTCTCATCCGGAGAGGACTCCTCAGTCCTGGAAGAGCCGGGAACCCAGCTTGGACCCTACGTGATCGAAGAGCTCATGGGGGAGGGTGGGTTCGGCTCCGTCTATCGGGCTCACCAGACTCTTCCAGTACGGCGGGAAGTGGCTCTGAAGATCATCAAACTCGGGATGGATACCCGGTCCGTGATCGCTCGTTTCGAGGCGGAGAGGCAAGCCCTTGCGATGATGGACCATCCGGGAATTGCCAGGGTCCTGGATGCGGGAGCGACGGCGAGTGGTCGACCGTACTTTGTCATGGAGCTGGTCGATGGAGTTCCCATCACCGATTATTGTGACCGAAATCAACTCGGGTTGAGAGAACGTTTGGAGCTCTTTTCCGCCGTCTGTCGTGGAGTCGAGCATGCCCATCAGAAAGGAATCATTCACCGGGACCTGAAGCCTTCAAATGTTCTGGTGACTCGGAACGATGGGAAGGCGGCTCCCAAGATCATTGACTTCGGAATCGCCAAAGCGACCCGGTCTCGCCTCACCGAGAAGACTCTTCTCACCGGTTCTCATGTCTTGATGGGGACCCCCGACTACATGAGTCCGGAGCAGCTGGCCTGCTCGGGGATCGATGTCGATACTCGAAGTGACGTCTATTCTCTCGGGATACTTCTCTACGAGCTTCTGACCGGGGTGACTCCGTTCGGTGGAAAGGGCGGTTCCAAGCTCGCCATCGAGGAGAGGAAGCGTCGTGTCCAGGTTGAAGAACCGACGAAGCCATCGGTCGTCTGGATGAGAACGGATCAAGTGTGTGTCGAGGAGGCAAGGAATCGCCGAGGGAAACCACTCGAACTTTCCCGGGAAATTCGAGGAGATCTCGATTGGGTCGTCCTGAAGGCTCTGGATAAAGATCGCAACCGGCGCTATGAGACGGCGAGTTTTCTTGCTCTGGACCTTGAGCGGTATCTTGCTCACGAGCCAGTGCTGGCCACTCCTCCGAGTCGTCTCTATCTCTGCCGGAAGTTCGTTCGTCGCCATCGAGTCGGAGTCATTGCCGGAGTGGTCATGGCAGTGGGGCTCTTTGCCGGTCTGACCCTCTCTCTTCTGGGTTTTATCGGCATGAAACGATCGCAGGAAGAGGCGACCAGACAGGCCCAGTTTGCAAGGATCGCCGAGGAAGGTGAGCGGTCCGAAAAGGCAAAGGCACAATTGGCGCGTGATGAGGCGGAGCGATTGCGGGCCCTCGCAGAGGAGAATGCTCGCCGGGCGCAAGACCAGAAACGGCTGGCCGAGGTCAATCTGAAGAGAGCACAAGAGCTGCAGGAAATGGCGCAAGCCCATGCACGAACTGCCAAGGAGCAGAGTCTTCTCGCCGAGATGAACGCCAAGAGGGCGTCAGATGCACAGAACCAGGCCGATGCTCTCCGGAGACTGGCAGAAAAGGAATCGGCGAAGTCGGAGGCTATCACGGCTTTTCTCACGGAGATGCTGGCATCACAAGACCCGAAGCTTCCCAAGAAGGAAATCTCAGTGAGCAACGTTCTTGATGAAGCTGCCAGGCGTTTGTCCGGGAGTGGAATCGACAGCGAGCCTCTGGTCGAGGCCGGTGTTCGTGAGGCCATCGGAAAAACTTATCAGTCCATTGGCCGGGTCGACGAGGCAGAAGCCCACATGCGTTCTTCGTTGAATCTTCGCCGAGAGACTCTTGGAAAATCGCATCCGGAAACTCTCCTTGCCATGATCGGGTTGGGACGAATCCTTCTGCAAAAAGGAAACCTCGAAGAGGCCAGGGGCGTGGCTGAAGAGGCCCTCGAACTCCAGCTGAAACTGATGGGGCCCGAGCATCAGGACGTCGCCACTTCCGCGGTTCTCGTGGGGCAGATCGCCATCCAGATGGGCGACCTTCAAAAGGGAGAAGTGCTCGTGACGCGAGGTTACTTGCTTCAACTTCAATTGCTGGGAGAGGAGCATCCGAAGACCCTGCAGTCGCTGGTCCAGCTCGCTCAGATTTCCCGGATGAAAGGAGACTTTGCCAGGTCTCTGGAGCTTGCGCAGCAATCATTGGCTTTGGCGCGGAAAGTCCATGGTGACGAACATCAAAGTACCATCACCGCACTTCACAGTTTGGCCACAGTTCTCATGGCCATGGGTGAGGTCGAGCAAGCAGGAGCCCTCTGCCGGGAGGCCTATGAGATGTCGTCTCGCCTTCTTGGCAGAGAGCATCCACGAACTGCCGTCTCGTTGCAGATGCTCGGAGAGGTGAGCGCCAAGGCCGGTCGATACAAAGAGGCGGAGCAGCTGTACCGGGAAGCCTTGAAGGCAATGGAGCGAGTCCTGGGTCCGGACCATCCCCAGTCGACAAAAGTCTCGAAGGAGCTTGCGAAGGTTCTCACGGAGCTGGGGCGGTGAAATGGCTCGCTGAATTTTATGAGGCCACGGGAGATCCGGCTGAAGCGGCGAATATTCGCCGGCTGGGCAAGAAAAGAAAGTAAGTACGTCTATTGACCTACGGTGGAGGGGGTAACTTTCTTTCGTCTGAAGGTTCGATGATCTCGATGTCGACCTCCTTCATGTTTGCGGAGTCGGGCGGTGCCATGGGGGCGGAAGGTGCACCGAAGTCCATCCGGAAGTGGACCTTTTCACTTTTTGCCGCCCGGGAAACGGCATGTCTCATGGCTTTCTTCAGGATCGCCCGGGTCACGGGAATCAGACAGAGAAACCCGAAGACGTCGGTCAGAACTCCCGGAGTGATGAGCAGGGCACCAGCAACCAGGATCATCAGGCCGTCCATGAGAGTGGACGTGGGAAGCTCTCCTCCTGCCGTTTGCTGTTGTAGCTGACGCAGGACCTCCATCCCCTGAATGCGAGCCAGGCTGGCTCCGACCACTCCGGTGAAAAAGATGAGGCCCAAAGTAGGAAAGAGACCGATTTGATTGCCGATCGTGATGAGCAGGTAGAGCTCGATCGCGGGGACGGCTACGAAGAGAACGAGAAGAAGACCCATGTTCCTATTATGTCATGCAATGACGCGGCGGGAAGGCTTAGTTCTTCCTACCGACATCCCTACTGATTTCTGCCAGGAACGCGGTCCCGAATTTCTCGAAGGTGACCGGTCCAACCCCGTGAGCAGCGAGGAAGTCTTTTTCATTCAGGGGTTTCCGACGAGCAAGGTCCTTCAGGCTTTTGTTTGAAAACACCATGTACGCAGGGACACCAAGTTTCTGCGCGACGCCGAACCGAAGCTGTCGAAGCCGATCGAAAAGCTCTTCGTCGTAGGGTTCTTCTTCCTCGACCGCCCTGGAGCTGGAGCTGGAGCTGGAGGTGGTGGAAGGGGATGCCGCCGGGTATTTTTGACCCCGGCGTGAAAACGGGGGAAGTGGGAGCGGAAGGTCGGTCTCTTCCATGATGACTTTCCAGCCTTTTTCCGTGAGATGAAGGACCGGGTAGCGGTCTCCTTCTTGTCGGATGCACCCCGCCATTTCGAGCTGATCGAGGATCTCCCGCAGGACCGTTTGCTTCATGTCCTTGAGGATGCCAAAGGTGCTCAGGCGATCCAGGCCCAGGCTCTGAACCGGAGCAGCCGACGAGCCCACCAGCATCTGGATGAGTCGTTGGCGGCCGCATCGCCCCTTGGCCCGGCCAACCCCGGAGAGGATCATGCGAACGACCGTACTTTCTTCTTCGTCCAGAGGGCGGGAGTCGGCAAGAGGTAGGCTCGGGCCGTCACCGAGGCACAGATCGCAAATGCCGCAATTTGGCCCGGGAAGGGGAGCACCAAAGTGGGCGAGGATCTGGTTTCGCCGGCATTGGTTCGATCTTCCGAACGAGAGCATCTGGATCAATCGGTCTTCTTCTCGGAGCCGTTTTTGCTTCAGGGCGGCGAAGTCGACTCCCAGATCTTGCAGTGTCTGTTTTTTCGAGGGGAGGCGTATGGCGCGACCTCGGAAGGGCGGGGTGTATTGGATCAAGTCTTCCTCTTGTAGGTGAGCGAGTCCTCTCCGGATTGCCTCGTCGGAAAGAGACAGCTCTCTTGCCCAGCGACTGACGCTGAGGCGAGCGGTTTCACCATCGGTCGTTTGAAAGACGTGGTGGAGTGCATTCCAGATCGAGTGTTTGATTCGGGCCGATTCCGGAAAGGGATTCTTCTGCCACCGGTCAGGTTCGCGCTGTCCGACTTCCGCCAGGTTTTCCCGTCGGTTGAGGCGCTCGAGGCCTCCGGCTCGTTCCAAGATGATGATGGACGAGCGAAAAGCCATCGGATTGATGCGCTCGGAGAAGATCTCCATGCGGTTGAATGTCTTCTCCAGTTCGACCAGGCTCTTGAAAATGGGGTTAACGCCCTGCATCCACAGGAAATCGTAAACAGCGTTCAAAATGGCCGGACTCGGGTTGGCTCCCTCGATGAAGAATTGCTGGAGCATGCGATCACTGTCGGCGAGGAGCAGACGGCAGTGGGCAGGTTTTCCGTCTCTTCCGGCTCGACCCACTTCCTGATAGTAGGACTCGAGGCTTCCGGGTATGTCGTAATGGACAACGAATCGGATCTGGGACTTGTCCACTCCCATGCCAAAAGCGTTGGTGGCCGCCACCCAGGGGAGGCGGTTTGTCATGAAATCTTCCTGGGCCGAGCGACGTTCGTCGTCGGGAAGGCCGGCATGGTAGGCCCGGCACAGCACATCCGGGGCCGCATCTCCGAGTTTCCAGCTTTTCTCCGACAGAAGAACGGCGATTTCTTCCGCGTGCTTTCGGGTCGCGGTGTAGATGATGCCCGATGGGACCTCATCGGTTTGGCGCTGATCGATCAGAACTTTGAGGAACTTTGTCAGCTTTGCTTGCTTGTCGGCACCCCCTCTTGCTTTTTCAACCGAGTAGTGGAGGTTGGGACGATCGAACCCGACAATGACCCGTTCCGGGTCTTCCATGACGAGTTCGCGAGCGATGTCGTCTTGAACTTCCGGGGTTGCGGTTGCGGTGAGCGCAATGACCGGAACTCCCCCGAGAAGTTCTCTTACCTGGGAGAGACGGCGATAGTCCGGCCGAAAATCATGTCCCCACTGGGAGATGCAATGGGATTCATCGACTGCGAGAAGGGAGACGTGGATTTCGGATAGAGCTCTGCGAAAGGCGCCGCTTCGAAACCGCTCGGGGGCGACATAAACCAATTTGTAGGAGCCCCGTCGCAACTGCTCGAGTCGAGCCCACTGCTCATCGGTGGAGAGTGAACTATTGATCTGGGTCACGGCAACGTTCTTTGCGAGGAGGGCATCCACTTGATCCTTCATCAAAGCGATGAGAGGAGAAACGACAAGGGTGACGCCGGAATGCACGAGCGCAGGAATCTGGTAGCAGAGGGATTTTCCGCTTCCGGTCGGCATGATGACGACGCAGTCTTTCCCGGCGGCTACGGCCTCAATAGCTTGCTGTTGCCCGGCCCGAAAGGAATCAAATCCGAATGTGTTCTTGCAGACTTCCCTTGCCCGGTCGATGAAACTCGCCGCAGAAGTTGTTTCGTCGGGTGTGGATGGATGGGGGGGAGCTTCCAGCTCATCCCCCGGATTTGGTGGTGTCATTCGATTTCCCTCCCGCGTTTGCGTGGCCACCACTATGTCGAAGGTTGGCCCTTCAAGTCAATGATATCGTCGTTGCCGGGGGAGGGGTGGTTACAGGGAATTCTCCCGGGCCTGGAAAATGCCCATCGCTGGCCCCGGAGACCCGCTCAATTTCGATCTGGTGAGCGGTCTCGAATGCGAAAGTCGTTCTTGAGTTTTTTGAGGTTCGATATCTGGCGGGTGGATAAGGGTTGAAGAAGAAGCTCATCCAGGGTCTCTAGCACGTTCTCACGGCTGGGTAGACGCATTCCGATGGTCAGAAACGTATTGCTCAGCTGGCGGTTGCCCCCGGCGCTCTCCCTGAGCGCTCTCAGCAGGTAGTCCTCGCTCTTCACCAGGTCAAGAGCCTTGGGGTTTTGTTCGTAGTATTCTTCGCATTCTCTGCACTCGTTCTTCATCGCCCCGCAGTGAATCCACGCCAGATTCGTCAGGGTTCGCTCGTTTCTGGGGTTGAGCTCAAGGATTTTTTGATACTGGATCTCCGCTTCTTTGGTCTTGTGGTCCTGGTCAAGGCAAAGGGCAAGGGCGAAAAGGGTGAAGATGCTCGTTGGCTGGATAGCGAGTGCCTCCCGCAGGACTTGTTGCGCCTCGGCCCGACGTTCGAGGAGGTTGAGCAGACTCCCTTCGATGGTCAAGACCTCCACATCCGGGGCAGAACTGAGTGCCTTGGCTTTCCGGGTGGCAACCAGGCCCTTTTCCCCGTTGAAGTTGTCATGGTGAATTGCAGCGAGCTTCTTCCAGACTTGAATCGACGTGGGATCGAGCTCGCTTGCTTTCTCCAGGGCCTTGATCGCCAGTGCGTCCTTGTTGTTGGTCTTGTAGGTCCATCCAAGCAACCGGGCAACCTCGAAGCAGTCGGGTAGTTTGGCTGCCGCTTTTTCCAGGTCGGGTTCCGCTGCTCGAAACATTCCGAGCTCTTTCGCCAGGGACCCCTGCATGGCCGTTGCAAGGAGGTTGTCGCTTGCGGCGGAACGAGCTTTCTCAAACGATTTGAGCGCCTCAGAATACTCGCCTTCCTCGTTGGCAAGGAGCCCGTCCGTCAGATGACGAACAAGAGGTGAGCTGTCGAGCGGAACCGGTGTTTCCTCCAGAAGATGAAGCATGGCCCGCGCGGTTTCGTCGTCCGGGTTCCACTGAAGAGCAAGGCGAAGAGAGAGTTCCGCCTGTTGTCGATCTCCATCCAGCCAGGTTTGAATTCCCCGATGGACTGCTGCCCCGGCGCGGGCCAGATCTTCGGGGTTTCTTGGAACTCTTGCTTCGGTCCTGTTCTTTTCAAGAGCGGGATCGGATGGAAGGAAAAGCCAGATCCCCAGGGACAGGCTGAGGAGAACAAGAGCAACGACAACGAGGCGAATTGGTTCCCGCCTGAATCCACTCCAGATCCGTACCAATGGACCCGGTGGACGGGCGTGAACCGGCTCATGGGCGAGAAAACGGTCAAGATCGTTGGCCATCTCCTCGGCCGTTTGGTAACGCCGCTCCGGACTTCGGGCCATTGCCTGAAGAATGATCTTTTCAAGGGGGATGGGAAGCTCGCCCTGAAGGCGTCGCGGCCTGGGAAAAACTCCGGAACTCACCGCACGGAGGACGAGATCTCGAGACGGCTGGGAGAAGGCCGCGGTTCCGGTCAGGAGCTCATAGAGAAGGAGGCCAAGACCGTAGACATCGGTGCGGGAGTCCGTGGTTCTTCCGACGACCTGTTCCGGGGACATATATCGGGGCGTTCCCAGCACATCGCCGGTCGATGTCAGGGAAGGAAGGTCAGAAGCTGTCATCAGGCCAAAATCGAGGAGAATCGGTACTCCATCATCCCGGATGAGTACGTTTTGTGGTTTCAGATCCCGGTGAATGACTCCCTGGTCGTGGGCACTCTGGACGGCAAGCGCCAGGGTGCGGATGAGATCGGCCCCACGGTTGTCGGTGACATTGCCGGAAAGAGATGTCAGAGCCTCGCCCGAAATGAGATCCATGACGATGTAGGGGACTCCGGACGAGACTCCCGAGTCTCTCACCCGAACGATATTGGGATGGCTCAACCGGTTGAGGATTTCTGTTTCCCGGCGGAATCGTTCGAGGGCGCGCTCCCCCATGACGGAAGCAAGAGGGAGTACCTTCAGGGCAAAGCGCTCCCCATCTCGCTCTGCTTCGTAGACGATGCCCATCCCTCCGCGCCCGATCTCCTGGAGCATCCGGTACTCTCCCATGTTGGGAGGTAGGTCCGGGGATGCATCGGAAACTGCGTCCACGACGGATTGGGAGGCCCGGATTGCTTTCTCAAGTCGTTCCTGCAGTTCCGGGTGTCGCCTGGAAAAGGCCCCGGGAGTCAGGCTCTGATCTTCCTTTTTCTCCTCAAGGAATTCCATCACCAGATCTTCGAGGCGGTCGAGGTCGGACTCGTTCATGAGCCGCCCGCCTCACTCATCAGGATGCCAAGTCGGGCGAGGGCTCGATTGAAGAGCTTGGAGGAGGCTTCTGGAGTTTTTCCCAGAGCCGTTGCACATTCCTGGTTCGAGTGGCTTTCAAAGAGCCGCAGGAAGAGGACCTCTCGCATCGCCTCCGGGAGCAAGTTGATGGAGCGCTCCAGTTGATCGTAAAGCGTGGCGTCATGGTAGCCCGCCTTATCGATGGGTTCCGAGTCGGAAATTTTTCCCAGCATGGTGTCGGTGAGGGGAAGATCTCCGGATCTTTTCTTGGCGGAAAAATAGGTGACCTTCTTGCGAATCTTGTTGAGGACGCAGGATCGAAGGAAATGCTTGACCGATTCTTCACCCTGGGGCGTGAAGCCTTGAAGGTCGTCCACCGCATCTTTGAACACGCTCTGGAGAATATCTTCTGACTGGAGCCTGGAGCGGAGGGATGGACCGATACGACATCGGATATAGAGGAGAAGTCGGTCCCGGTAGCGCCGATAGAGCTCGTCCCAGGCATCCGATTCTCCGTTTTGTATCCGGCGGACGAGCTCGACGGAGGCTCCTTCGTCCGGAATTGGAGACGGAGGCCGGCTGCTCATTGCTTTTCCGCGAGTTGGCATTGAAACGGATTCACGAGCCTATTCTATCCCTTTTGGCACATCTTGAGAACCGCCACGCCTGTGTCGTTTTTTGGGCGGGGCAGAGGAGGCGAAAACCCGCCACCTGAACATTGTAGACTTGAAAGCCCCGGTCTTTGGTCCGTAGCACTCCCGTAGCAGCCTCAACCAGGCAAGAAAGGGCGCTTTTTGAACGCCTACTGTACTCCGAGTCAAGCGGTGATGGACATCGTGGACGCTGACCCGACTCCGGTGGTCAGCGCTGATCCGCAGAACCGATGGCTTTTGGTGGTGGGGGTTCCAAGCTTCCCGCCCCTCTCCGAGCTTGCGGAGGAGGAGCTTCGTCTGGCGGGAATCAGATTCAAGCCGCAAAACAACTCACGAAGCGACAGCTCCCGGTTTAACTCCCTCCGTCTCGTGAGGGTGGCAGATGGATCGGAACGCGAGATCCAGGGGCTTCCCGAGGAACCCAGGCTCTCTCATGTTCGCTGGTCTCCCGATGGCAACCACATCTCTTTTGCTCATACAACTGAGGATGGAGTTGAGCTCTGGGTTGCGGACCTGGATTCGGCCAGGGCACGTCGACTGATTGGATCTCGGTTGAGTCTCGTGGGGAACGTACACCCGAAATGGACCTCCAAGGGCGACTCCATCCTTTGTGCTCTGGTTCCGGATGACCGGGGAGATCGACCCAAAGAGCCAGCTGTGCCGGCGGCCCCCCTTGTTCAGGAGAACCTGGGTCGCACCTCTCCGACTCGAACGTATCAGGACCTGCTGAAGAATCCTCACGACGAGAATCTTCTCGAGCATCACCTCACCGTCCAGCTCGTCTCGATCTCCCTTGCGGGCGAGATAAAACATCTCGGGAAGCCGGATATGGTGTGGGGGTGTGATCCATCTCCCGATGGCAAGTTCATCCTCGTGGTGACACTTCATCGTCCGTTTTCCTACACCGTTCCATGTTCAAGGTTTCCCCGACGAGTCGAGATCTGGGATGGGGATGGAAACATCGTGAAGGAGGTCGTGGATCGTCCTCTCCAGGAGGAGATTCCAATTAGCTTTGCCAGCGTGGTCGACGGTCCGCGAAATTTCGTCTGGCGAAGTGACGCGCCGGCAACCCTTTGCTGGGCGGAAGCGGGGGACGGGGGAGATGCCGGAGTTGAGGTCGAAGTGCGGGATCGTCTGATGATCCAGAGCGCACCGTTTCTGGATTTACCTCGATGCCTTGCTTCTCTTGGCCTTCGACTCGGGAGTGTCTTCTGGGGAAATGACGATCTGGCCATGGTCACCGCCTGGTGGTGGGCCAATCGGAAGATCGAACTCTGGCGGGTTCGTCCCGGTAATCCGGAGCAGACCACGGAAGATCGGGACCATCACAAGGAGCTGGTCTTCGAAAGGTCCTGGGAGGATCGCTACAGCGACCCGGGAAATCCTGATCTTGCGCGGAACCAGTACGGAAGGCTGGTGGTTCGCACCACCGGGTCGGGGCGATATGTTTTTCTTGTCGGGGAGGGTGCCAGCGACGAAGGGGATCGGCCGTTTCTTTCCCGATTTGACCTGGAAACCAAGGAGGCGACCGAACTGTTTCGGTCCGAGGCGCCTTTCTACGAGGCTCCCGTTTCTTTGCTTGATGACGAGATCAGGAACGTGCTCATTCGCCGCGAGTCGGTCGAGGATCCGCCGAACTATTTCGTCCGGGACTTGAAGACCGGGGAGGAGCGGAGACTGACCTCGTTTCCCCATCCTACCGCTGGATTGCTGGGATTGTCCAAGGAGCAGATTCGCTACCAGCGAAAAGATGGGGTGAAACTGACCGGGACTCTCTATCTACCTCCCAACTACAAGAAGGAGGATGGTCCGCTTCCATCCCTGCTCTGGGCTTATCCGCAAGAGTTCAAGAGTGCGGATGCGGCGGGGCAAGTCACCGATTCTCCGTATCGCTTTGATCGAGCGGGGTGGTGGACTCCGATCGTTTGGCTTGCCCGTGGCTACGCAGTGCTGGACAACCCCACCATGCCGATCGTGGGCGAGGGAGATCGGGAGCCCAACGAAACCTTCCTCGAGCAACTCGTGGCAAGCGCGGAAGCGGCGGTGGAAGAGCTGATTCGCCGCGGAGTCACCGAAGCGGGCAGAGTGGGGATCGGCGGCCATTCCTACGGCGCCTTCATGACCTCGAATCTTCTCTCTCACAGCGAACTCTTTGCCGCCGGAGTTGCGCGTAGCGGTGCTTACAATCGCACCTTGACGCCTTTTGGATTTCAATCCGAAGAGCGCTCCTTGTGGGAAGCCCCCGATGTCTACGTCGCGATGTCTCCGTTCATGCATGCAGATAAGGTAAAGGCTCCGATCCTCTTGATCCACGGAGAGGCGGATGCCAACTCCGGGACTTTTCCCCTGCAGACCGAGCGCTACTATCAAGCCCTGAAGGGGCAGGGGGCAACCACCCGAATGGTGCTTTTGCCTCATGAGGGACATAGCTACCGAGCTCGGGAGTCGATTCTCCACATGTTGTGGGAAACCGAGGAGTGGATCGAACGGTATGTTCGGGCAGCGGAGCCAGAGAGTTCGGAGAATCCAGCCTCCTCTGATTAGCCCCGTCTTGTGGCTCATGGGGATAAGAGAGATTTTTTTTCCGGATTGTTCGCGTGATCTGCGGGCATCAGGACATAAACGCTTCCGTCAAGAAGGTCCATCTCCTTGTGGAGCCAATGAAGGAAGAAACCGAGCGGGTACTGACGGAAAAGGGACTCCTTCAAGCGGTATTGCGAGGGGATGAGTCCGCATGGAATCTGTTGTACGGACAGGCTTTCCGTCCCGTTTACGCCTTTGTCTTTCAGAGGGCGGGCCGAGACGTGGGAAGGACGGATGAGATCGTCCAGGAAACCTGGATGGTTGCTGTCACCCGCATTCGCAAGTTTGATCCGGCAAGAGCAAGCTTCGAAACCTGGTTGTGCGGTATTGCCAGGAATGTCTTGCGAAATCATTCTCGCAAATGGGCGAGGGACGACCGGGTGACCCTTGCCAGTGATGATGTTCTCGAACGTCCAACCCGCCTGGCAAGTTCTGTGGAAAAGGAGAGTCTGTCCGAGCATCGCGTTGCTCTTGCTTTGACGGTCCTTCCTTCTGCCTATCAGAATGTCCTGAGAGCCAAGTATGAGGAGCACCGATCCATCTCCGAGATTGCTTTGAGATGGGGAAGGAGCCAGAAGGCAGTCGAGTCACTGTTGTTTCGGGCCCGGACCGCGTTTCGCCAGGCCTATGCGGAAGAGAGCGAGTGATCGAAGGAAGTGGAGGCTGTGTCGTGAGACCCGTTGATCCCCTGGACGAAGACGAATCTTTGTTGCCTTCAGGAGGCGACTGGCCCGAATCTTTCTGTGATCCCCCGGATTCCGCCGCGTTGATGGAATCGATTCGGGGCGAAACAAGCCGAGTCCTTGGAGTGAGGCGGCGCCGGAGGATCGGAATGATTGCCGGCGCCTGGGTCGCTGTCTACTGTCTTGGTCTGGCAACAGCGGCGGGTCTTTCCACATGGCTCGAGGATGAGTCGCTGCCTTCGACCACGATGGTTCGATCCCCTTCAGCTGGGATCGAGAAAGAGCGAACGTCGGAGGACGATGACATAACGCTCATCGACGAGAGTTCACCTCGTTTGGATCTTCCGGTCGTCGTCAAGGTTGAGCTCACGGATGAGCAAAAAGCTGATATGGCCCGAACCGTAAATCTTGAATCCAAGGATCCGGATCTGCTTGAGAAGCTTGCCCGTCGTGGATCCTTGAAGAGCCAGATTCGTTTGCTCCAACGAGCCGGCGATCTTTATCTTTCGCGCAATGATGTTGAAGGTGCCTTGCGGACTTATCAGCGGCTGATCAGCCTTTTGCCCCGCACCAGGCGGAGTCAAGTGAATCCGTCGGACACGTGGCTTCTGGCCGCGTTGAAGCTCGAGTAAGTGTTGAATCATGAGTGCATACGTTTGTTCTGAATACTCGCCTCAAAGAGGAGAAAAGGTCATGAAGTTACGATTGATCAGAGTGGCGCTAGCGGCGATGACTGCCTGCGTGCTCTTGCCCGGGTTCTCGTCAGCCTTGATTAGTGGGGCTCCCCCAAAGGACCATCTCTCGGGATCCCTTTCCGAGATGCTGGAGCATGCGTTGAGCTCCAACCCACAGGTGTTGCTGGCAAAGGCCAAGTTGCTCCAGGTGGAAGCGGAGCTGAAGGATGTCCGGCTAAGGGTCACGCAAGAGGTTCTTGAAGCCTTCAACGATCGAAAGAGAAAAAGAAGGGAGATGGAAACGGTCGTGCGAAGACTCGACCGCACCCAGGCTCTCGTGGACAAGGGAAACATGCCCCAGGGAGAACTCTATGATCTCCAGCTCCAGATCGCGAACGCGGAAGCCGACATCGCGAACGTGGAGGGAAGGCTACGGTATCTGGTCGGTGCGGAACTGATCCTTCGGAATGAGAAGAAAACGACGGCGAAAACCGATGTCAACAGCGCAAATCGTTCACGGCCTCAGGGGCGGCCTTCCGTTCCCCAGAAATTTCAGGCAGCGTTGACATCGAAGGTCACCGCCATCTTTGACGACATGCCTCTGGATAAGGTCGCAAGTTTCTTCCAGAATGCGACCGGAGTATCGTTCACTCTCGCCACGGTTCCGATCGAGAACGAGTACGGAGAGATCGACGGTATTCGAATGGGACTAAGCCTTCAAGATACAGAATTGAAGGGAGCGCTTCTTGCCATCACCGACCTCTATGACCTGGTCTTTGTCTTCCGAGACTACGGTATTCTGGTCACGACTCACTCCCATGCCTACTCCCTCGACGGTGCGACGATTCCTTCGAGTGTGACTCTGGCCGGGACGACCGCGGGCGGCGGAAGTCGATAGATCTTGAAATGGAGGCAGGACTCGCTCTTTGACAGGAGAGCGGGTCTTGCGTCATTTTGGGGGTGAGAGTAGTCTGTGGAATCACGTTTTGTTTGGCTCAGGCTTACTCGGGGAAGCTTTTCAATTTCAGATGATATTTCAAGAATGGCGACGGAAGAGACGGCAAGAAAAAGAGGCGCGTCGTCTGGTTCGTGACATCTTCGCGAATCCCTCTCTCTTGAAGGGTACCTCCCTTTCTCGGCGCCACGCGGCTCGAACCGTTGTTCTTTCTCACGATGTCGAGGGGGGAGCGGTGGTTCGAGTGGAGTTCGGCATTGTTCGCCACCCAAGACCCTACGCCTTTTCTCGACAGTCGCACAAGGTTCTTGAGATCTACTGTTACGACATCGTGAAGAAGAAGGTCGTCGTGCAAAAAGGAGTGAACCTGACCCGGGCGGAGGGCCTCGACGCGGACTGACTCCGACGAGAGTGGGCGAACCGTTGACTCTCGAACGGGGAGCTTGTAACCTTTGGTCAGGAACTTGAGCCCCATGCCCCCGGCCGAGACTGTCATCCAGGCATTGTATCGAAATACGGATGATGCTCGCCGACCTCTCCGCCGCCTCCGTCTCGAAGACTCCGGCCAAAGTCGCTGGGATCTTGCCGACTTTCATCTTCTGCTCGGTCTTGGGCGGTTTTGGCATCCTGGGTTTCATTCTTGTCTGCTCCCTGACGTCGAAGTTTGGTCCTGGCATCACGACTGACTCCGTGAAATATCTTTCCTGTGCAGAGGGCCTTCGGGGGGGGGAGCTGGCTTTTACCGTTTTTGATGGTAGTCACTACGATCAATGGCCACCTCTGTACCCGGCTCTACTTGCCTTCCTCATTCCGATTCTGGGGAGTGTCGAGGCTAGCAGCCAGTTCCTCAATGCTGCCTGTTTTGGAAGCCTGATCATGGCCGCTGGTTTCTTCCTGAACCGATATTGCGCGTCGCGGTGGTGTGTCTGGCTTGGCGTCCTGTCGGTTTGTCTGAACTTCTCTCTCTGCCAGGTCAGTTCCTACGCCATGAGTGAGCCGCTCTTCAATCTCCTTATTCTAGGCACTCTCCTGGCACTTGATCGTTTCCTTGAGCGGCCCGATGCTCTGACTTTTACCGGCTTGATCTTCTTCTCCAGTGCAGCGTGTTTGACTCGCTATCTGGGTGTTGCCTTCGTCCTGACTGCTGTGACACTGATGTTCGTCCAGCGGATTGGAGTCAAGACGATTCTTGCGTATGCCGTCTCGGCAAGCCTTCCCCTGTTGCTTTGGGTTGCCAATATCTATTCGTTTTCTGGTTCTCTTGGAAGCGGGAGATTTGCAGCACAACGTGGTTTTTGGGAGAACCTCGGCGATGCATTCATGGTGTTCACTTCTCTTGGGGCGAGTGATCAGCGTGGATCGATCCTCGGATTTGCTTCGCGAGCCTTGGTCTTGGGCATTTTCTTGATCGCGTTCTTTTCCTGGAGAAGGAAGAGGAGAGCGGCCATGAAGAAGGGGATTACGCTCCCGGTCTGGCCACGGTCCGCAATGCTTTTTTGCGCGATGTACACGGTCATCTTGGTGGTGACCGTTTCCTTGGTGAAATGCGATTCGATTACCGGGCGGTTCTTTACTCCTGTTGCCGCCCCGATGATCTTGGTTCTTTGTTGGTTGCTTGCAGCGGGAAAAAAGGGCCTGGAAGACTCTTCCCTTGGCAGGAAATGGGCCTGGTGGGGGGGATACGGGGCTTTAGCAGGATTGACCGTGGTTCTGTCCGGATGGCAGTTGATCAACTACTCGTCTTTCGTTCAGAGCCGCGGGGCTGGCGGCTACAATACGAAAAGTTGGCGAGAGTCTGAACTGGTCCGGTGGATTCAAGAGAATCCATTGGAAGGGGAGGTCTATTCTAACGCACCTCCCGCTCTCTATTGGTTGACAGGTCAGGTCTCAACCCGGATGGCCCGGCGACCAGAAGAGCTGCAGGAGTTTGAGGACAACCCGAACGGCGAGGCCGCCAGTACCTGGCTCTCTTCGACTATCTTGAGGATCGCGGAGGTGTGTCTCGTCGAGGACTGCAGATGGCCGAAAAGTATGGGGAGCTTCTTGGTTTTGTGGAGGTGCGATCGTTTCCGGATGGAAAAATTCTATGGCGTCCCGAGGGCGGACGATAGAGAGGGCCGCAGGTCGAACACCATGATGATGCTGTCTTCAAAGAACGGTGTTGAGTACCGGGATTGATATCGGGTCATCCAGGATGTCATCGGGGAGGTCACTGGTTCTGGTTGCACGTTCGCACCGGACGGAAGCTCTTGGGCCAGGTTCTTGTGGAGGATGACAAAGTCGATTCTCCTCTCCTTCATTCTGTCCCAATCATCGAGCCAGACGTAGTTCTTGAAGTGTCGAGTTAGATCGGGAGATAACTCGCCCTCCCGGGGTTTGTTCAAATTCCCGACGAAGCCAACGAGCATTGTCTGTCGGTGCTTCTCTTGATAGCCCCCGTAAACGTTTCTTGACCACTCCGGATACCAGGGTGCCTCAACGATGCGAAGGCTCCCCCGCGGTTGTTGGCGCAGGAAGTTGTAGAACTCCGAGGAAAGCTCCGGCTTCAGATGGCCCTGGGCCTTCGGATGATAGCTGTATTGATAGATGGCGTGGTTGGTCCAGTTGTTGGGATGAAAGTATGTTCGCTGAATGGGGCCGGCAAGAAAGAGACCTGTCAGAACGAAAAGGGCAGTTGCTCCCTGGAGCCTCGAAGAAGTGATCCTGGCGATCTTGCCGTCCAGCTCGTCGATTCCGCAGGCGAAGAACGAAAGAAGGATGAACAAGCAGGGCAAGCAATACCGGAGGAAAATGACCGGATCGTTGACCTGGGAAGGATGGACGAGGATCGTTGCCGCGACCTGGGTAAGTCCGAGTAGCAGAAGATAGACAGTGAATCCTTGCTGTTTTCGAAAACCGGTGAGAACTCCCCAGATCAGAAGGAACAGGGCGGGCAAGACGATCCAGGGAACATGGGTTCCAAAGCTCAGCTTGGTGCTTCCGATGATCGTGGCAAGGCCGATCTTGCCTCCTCCTACCTTCTCCGAAAGGTTTGCTCCATCGTAGAAAAACGGCACCCCAAGAAGCAGAACGAGTCCAAGAGCGATCAACTCAGATGCAAAGAGCATGCCCCGGAGCTTTGAGCGGGCAGCCTTCCCTTGCTTGCAGATTGCCCAGAATCCAAGAAGAATCGGTGGCATCAACATCATGGGGAGTGTCGTGAGATGAAAGTACGGGGCCAGGATTGCGCAGGTAACCCAGATCCAGGGGGGCGTCTCTTTGGAAGACTGAAACCATCGAAAGAGTGCCAGGATACCGACAAAGGCGGCCGCCGAGGCAATCATGTACGGGCGGGCGTAGCGACTGTAGTAAATGAACGTGGGCGATATCGCAAGAAGGGCGGTGAGAGTGATCGTCGTCCCCTGGCTGAAGAGCTTGCGAACAGTCCAGGGGCAGACAAGAAGGGCAAAAATGCCAAACAGCAAGACCGGGGCCCTCATCGTCCATTCGCTGATCAATCCGAGATCGATCGTGGTCTTGTAGAAGAGAGTCAGGGGAATGCAGTGATCGGAATGTCCAAAATGGGAGAGAATAAATCCATACGACCGAGAAGCTGCTACTCGGAGTGCATGCAGTTCATCGTCGGCAACAATCTGCCCTCCAATTGCATCGAGGCGCAACGCTCCTCCGATGAAAAGAACCGCAAGAATTCCAGTGATCGTTGAGGTGGATCGGATGCGGGAGGAGGTTTTTATTTCAGAGGTCGTTGCTTGATTCATTACTTGACGGTAAGCATCGCTACTCCGGTCCAGTTCTCGGGCTTCCCATCACGGATGAAGATCTCACACCGTTTCTGTTGCAGCAGCGCTGCCTTGTCTGCTGGATTTTCTTTCCGGACCGCCCTGAATTCCTTCAAGGCTTGCTTGAAATCTCCGCGCTTGTAGGCCTCGAACCCGTTCGAATAGGCAGACGCCGTGGCGCTCTTTCGCTTCCGTTGATCTTCGTCGTCGCCGGCGAAGACTTCGATGATTCCGATCGGTTTCTCTTTCCCTTTTACCTGGACAAGATCGAGCCATCTCTGGTCATATTCCTCCGGGTGCGAAAGTCGGGAGAGAGTGTCGGAAGAAATGAGGATAGACGCTCCATAAAGTTTGGTGAGGCCTTCAATCCGGGAAGAGAGGTTGACCGAATCGGAAATCACCGTACCTTCCATTCTCTCCTTGAAGCCGATCATGCCCAGCATCAGGACACCGGAGTGAATCCCGGCTCCTACTCGAAGAGGAGAAATACCCTTCGGTCCCAGAGTAGAATTGAAGCCTCGAACCGCCTCTTGTAAGGCAATCGCCGCCCGAAGCCCCGTGTCCGCACCATGGGGAAAAAGGGCCATGATCGCATCTCCGATGTACTTGTCGATGAACCCGCCGTTCTGTCGGATTGCCGGAGCTACATGGGAGAGATAGTCGTTGATGAAGTCAAAATTCTCCTTGGGGCTCATGTTCTCCGAGATGTTCGTAAAGCCTCGAATGTCGGAAAACAGAACCGTCATCTCTCGCTGAACTTGATCTCCCAGTTGGGCATCCTCGAGTCGTTCTCGCCCCAGAAATGTCAGGAACTCCTGGGGCACGAAGCGAGCGAAGGATCGAGCCATGTTCTCCACAGACCGGTAGAGGCTCGCATTCTCGAATGCATTCCCCACGAACCCGGCAACAGATTGAAGAGTGTGAACATCTCCTTCATCCAGAGGGGGATAAAATGGCTTTTGTTCTCTTGTGCGGCCAATGATGAGCATTGCTTCCGGCTGCTGATTGGACAGGACGGGAACGCAAACAAAGTACGGGAAGCCAAGTTTCTCTCGAAGAGAAAGGAGTGGGGCCGTTTCTTCGGTAGTTTTGACCGAAAGAAGATGGGCTCCCGGGGCCAGAAGCTCGGGAGAGAATTGAACCTCGGCATCTTTCAGGGCGGTAATCACTTCATCCTCGAAACCCAGGTGGACTACCGGATGAAAGCATTCACGGTTCTTGGATGGAAGCAATCCGACCACTCGATCCATCTTCAGAAGATTTCGCACGGTTGAGAGAGCTCGATCGAGAATCTCCTCCGCATCGAGATCCGAGTAGATGATCTTCTCGAGCTCGCTCAGTAAAGCGAGACCTTGCTTGCGCTGCTCGGAAAGACGTTTTGTGCGAGAGAGCTGCGAATCGACCGTGATCGCATGACCGGCGAGCTCGTCGGTGTGCTTGCGGTAGTACGCATTCTCTTTTTCGAGATCGATGATCCTTCTTCGGGCGTCGTCAAGAGATTTCGGCGGATCGCTTGAGCTCATTTGCTTTTGCTTTCTCCCGTTGTAAAGAGACAGAAGACTCCGGTCCAATCCAGAGGCTGAACCGATCCTCCGACCGGCGCAATCTCCACGCCGGAATAGATCCCGAACAGCGGGATTTCCCGGGGGAGTGCTTTTTGTACCTCGACGGCTTCTTCTTCGTCCATCCCACAATACGCGGCGGCTCGACCCGCACAATCGATATAGAAGGCAAAGAGGGGAGAGCGAGAGGAGGTCCGGGCCAGAATCTCTTGAATCCGCTCTTCGATGTACTGAAAGCCGAGGCTTCTGCGCATCAGCTGCACCTCGGTTCCGGCGGTGAGGTCGGTCTCGAACATGACCAGCCCTTTTCTCTCCGCGTCGACTCCGATGCACATTCGATTGGCATAGTCTTCTTCTCTGTACTCCCCGAACTTTTCCCCCTTGTTGACTCCAAGAGTGACGAAGAAGGCATAGTCTTCCCAGGAAAGCCCGGCCTGAGGACCAAGGAGTTCGGCGATCACGTCAAGGGCGGGTCGGTGATCGATTTCAAGAAGGGTTGCTCCATCTGTTTTGGTGATGAGATGATAACCGCCGGCAGGGCGGCAACCGTGGAGAATAGTGATATCCATCTGGATGTCGCCGGTAAGAAGCAGAGCTAGGAGTCTGTTGTAAATAAGAGATGAATCCAATGCTCCGGCTGGATGGGTCGGAGCGGTACATTGCGGCTGGGTGGGGACGATCCGAAGGTTGATCGACTTTTCGAGTGCGAGAGAGTGATGGGGGCTCGGAAAGCTT
>JAJDCM010000083.1 GCA_029260825.1 Planctomycetota bacterium
ACATAGACCCGGAGCTTCGGGTGGCGGATCAGAACCTCTTCCAGCTGGAGCGGGCTGCTCAGGGAAGCTCGGTACTTCGGATACGCATCATATATGCCCCCGGGCTTGGTAAGCCCCATATGTATTCCAACTGGAATGTCCAACTCCTCGGCGAGGTCGTACCACGGCACCATCCGTGAGTCTGTGGGGGTAATTCCTTCATATTGAAGTCCCAGCTCACCCAGCCCACCTAGGCGGCCAGCAGCATGCTCGGCTCTAAGGAAATCAAGGTCCGGAGGATCTGGATGGTTGAAAGCGTATGAGCAAATAATCTGATCGGGTGCAAAAGATCTCCAGCGCAGTGTCACGGCGTAGTCATTACTAACGACCGCCTTCACGATGTTGTACCGATCCATCTCCGCTAACGTCGCCTGCATGTGAGCTTTCTCGTCGGCGGCAGTCATGACTTGGCCGGTCACTGGATTGGGCGCTCTCTCTTTCCATCTCGGGTCACTCGCATAGACATGCACGTGGACATCAATGATGGGATCACGCGATCTTGCAGATTCGCTCTCGACAATCGCACATGATGAGATGAGAACCAGCCACACAGGTATGAGCAATCGCATTAGCATGTCCTCCTGTCCTCCATCAGAACCGTCGGCCTACGCCCAGATGAACCATCGTCCAGAATTTCCAGCAGTCACGGTGCGTCGCATTGCGACCCAGTGCGTCAGGGTGCGATGGAGCGGACGACGAGATTCCGGGTAGACCTGGGTGACCAGTTGAGTGGTCCACCCAGGCCCCCCACAGACCCGTACGAGCACAATTGATGCATACGGTTCCTCTGTGTCAAGGTTCGGTCTGTCAAGTCCACCTGAGTTCAGCCAAGCTAGTCCACTTGAAAACGTCTGAAAAACCGGAGGTTACGGGCCGGGAAGATGGAGAATTTCCGGCGAAAAAACGACTCGTACTCGGGTGAGAAAAACCGAGCCACAGTTCGGCCAAGCTGGTCCAGTCTGAATCACTCCTTGTTTTCCTTGCTTCCGGGAGGGTTTCGATAGACTGACGACCCGGCCAGGGTACTGGCAAGACTTTCGAACACGACATAGCGACCATTTGCAGACATCGCCGGCCTTCGAGAGTCATCATCCCTCTCCTGACCAGAGGAACCAACACTGACGCGGCTCGTTTGGCCTGTCATGCGGTCATTTATAGTCAGGGTTACCCCTCATCGATTTAGCCGCTTCATCATTCATCCCGACTTCTTCTTCTTTTCCTCTTGCAAGAGTCCCAAACATCCTCTACAATTTCGTCATAACTACATACTATTAGAGAATTTATTTGACTTGACAGTCAGTCAAATCGAGAGGCGCCCGCCTCTTTGGGGAATGAAACCGTCTCGCGTTGGGGAGCGCCAGACGTCCGTTCGTAAGAAGGAGATTTTTCGAATGACCAGGCTATCAACATCCATTCTGGCCCTGGCAATGAGCGTGAGCATCGGATGGATGACTCCCGAAGCCTCCGCTCAACCGCTTCACGCCGAGCCAGGCAGTGTGCTCATCTTCCCGCTCTTCGATTCGACAGCAGGGAACAACACGCTGCTGACAGTAACGAACATTAATGAAGATGAACGAGTTTGTCTTCCGTTCAACGGCTTTCGCAAAGGCGATATCCAGCTTCACTACGTTTATTTCAGTGACGTCTGGGCACAGTCGGACACAGACGAAAACTTGACCCCGGCCGACACGCTGACCGTCCTCGCTCGCGGGCACAACCCGAACCAGGAGAATGGCTTCTTGGTCGTGGAAGCGCGTGACCCGGAGACCAACTTCCCTTCAACATTCAACTACCTTCTGGGAAGCGCCATCGTCGTGAACAGTGAATTCGATTTCCAGTGGTCATACACGCCCTATGCGTTTGAATCATTGGGGCGCGGGGGGGCTCCCTGTCAGAATATCCTCGAGCAACCCGGTGATCCCACTTTCGATACTCTCGACTTCGACGGGATCGAGTATTCGGCATTTCCGTCCACTCTCTACCTTGACCACTTCTTTGGCGAGGGAGAAGCAAGGCCGGGCGTTACATTCTCGAACATGCTGTATCTCCTGAGCACCGATCCGGGAGGCCCGCTGCCAGAAGAAATGACGAACGTGGATGTTCAGGGATACAACAACAACGAGCGCGGGTTCTCCCGATCGTTCCGGTTCAATTGCTATACGGTGACAACCCTCAACGACATCACGAACGCCGCCAGCCAGGCCGCTCTTGCGACCGATGGCAACCCGGATGAACTTGGTGGAATCTCTTCCGGTTGGCTGCGGATGAGCACCCGAAACTCGACAGGCCACGGTCTTCTCGGTGTCTTCGCTCATATGGCAGACATCAACGGGAACAGCTTTGTCGCCGGGCGTGAGCTTCAGTACACGGGTACTCGACAGGTTTCGCTTCCTCGGGGATTCTGATCCCAACACCATTCTCTGACAACGCAAGCGGGCTCGAGATCGAGCCCGCTTTTTTTTGCGTCCAGGGAGAAAATGGCCGGAAATCGAAGCTGATCGGGGTTAGCTTGGGGGGAACTCAACCGCCAAACGACGACTTCCGGGAAAAGAAGCCGTTGAATCGAGAAGAGAAAGGAAGATCTCTCATGAAGAGAACAGTCCTGCGCCTGGCTTTACTCGCCGCGGCACTTGTTTTTCCTGCAGGGGTTGGGGCGGCTCAATCCACCGATCCACATGACTTTCCCGATCCCGATCTCTTTGGCCTTCTCGATCTCTTCGAGCTCGAATATGCGTCTGATCCTCAGATCTCGCCCGACGGCACCCAGGTCGCCTACGTGAGAATGTCCATGGACATCATGAAGGACCGGCGCCAATCAAGCCTGTGGATTCTGAACTCGGATGGCTCGGAGCACCGCCCCCTCGTGAGCGGGACAAAAGGCGTCTCTTCACCAAGGTGGTCTCCTGACGGAAAGCGCCTCCTCTATGTCGCGTCAACCGACGAGTCTAACCAGATTCATCTCCTCTGGCTCGACTCGGGAATAACCGCCGAGCTCACCAACTTGCAACGCTCTCCCTCCGGCATTACCTGGTCGCCAGATGGAGAACACATCGCTTTTACCATGACGGTTGCTGAAACGAGTGAGCCGATAGCCAGCCTCCCCACTCCCCCCAAGGGTGCGGATTGGGCCACCCCACCTACAGTCATCCAGCACCTGAATTATCGCTCGGATGGCGCCGGGTATCTTGAAGTGACGTCCACTCATGTCTTCACCATTCCGGATGAAGGTGGAACGCCCCGGCAGCTGACCCGAGGTCACGCGAACTATCAGGGAACTCCTTCCTTCACACCGGACGGAAAGGGCCTCTTGATCTCCGGTCGGCGAAAGAAGGAATGGGAATATGACCCCCTGAATTCGGAGGTCTTCCACATCAAGTTTTCAGATCGCTCGATCACCCCTCTCACCAACCGGAGCGGCCCGGATCATTCTCCCGTGGTGTCTCCCGACGGAAAGCTTGTGGCCTTTGTTGGCTTTGACGACAAACTTCAGGGATATCGGGTCTCTCTGCTGTCCGTGATGAACATCGATGGCAGCGGCAAGCGGGTTCTCACGAACGACCTCGATCGCTCCGTTCAATCTCCCCGGTGGGATGCCAAAGGCGAGTCGATCTTTTTCTCCTATTCGGATCGGGGGAATTCGAAGATTGCCAGGATTACCCTCGATGGAAAAATCACGACCCTTGCCCATGACCTGGGGGGAACATCCCTGGGTCGACCCTATTCCAGTGGCTCCTTCTCGGTCGCGAGAAACGGCAAGATCGCATTTACTCACACGAATCCCAGCCGTCCCGCAGACATCGCCATCAAGAACGAAAATCGATCTACCCCCGATGTCATCACGTCTCTTTGCGCCGACGTCCTGGCGCATCGCTCCCTTGCCCCGGTTGAGGAAATCTGGGTCGACTCTTCTCACGACCAGAAACCCGTTCAAGGCTGGGTCGCACTACCTCCCGACTACGAAGAGGGAAAGAGATACCCCCTCATCCTCGAGATTCACGGTGGCCCCTTCGCCAACTACGGCGACCGTTTCTCGGCCGAAATACAACTTTATGCGGCCTCGGGATACGTGGTTCTCTACATGAACCCTCGGGGAAGCACGAGCTACGGCGAGGAGTTTGGAAACCTCATTCATCACAACTATCCGGGAGAGGACTACGACGACTTGATGACCGGCGTGGACGCATTGATCGACCGCAAGCTTGTCGATCCGGCCCAGCTCTTCGTCACAGGCGGTAGCGGAGGAGGAGTGCTGACCGCCTGGATTGTGGGAAAGACAAATCGATTTTCAGCCGCCGTTGTTGCAAAACCTGTCATTAACTGGACAAGCTTCGCTCTCACCGCAGACATGTATCCCTTCTTCTACAAGTACTGGTTTCCGGGTTTCCCCTGGGACCATCAAGATCAGTACTGGCGACGCTCGCCTCTTTCCCTCGTAGGAAACGTAACAACTCCTACGATGCTGCTCACCGGTGAACAGGACCATCGAACACCCATCGCGGAATCGGAACAGTACTACCAGGCGCTCAAGCTGAGAAAAGTGGATAGCGCGTTCGTTCGCATCCCCGGGGCCTCCCACGGAATTGCCAGAAGGCCGAGTCAGCTCATGGCCAAGGTCGCCTACATCCTCGGCTGGTTCGAACGATATCGAACCCATCCCAAGCGGCCCTGAATCAGGAGGAGTCATCAATGAGAAGCCTTTTTCTCCTGCGTAAGACCCTTGTTCTGGGAGCCCTTGCCCTGGGCTTTCTCTCGGTCCCGTCCTTTTCTGAGGACCTGAGTCCTCTCTGGCAGACCGATCTGGACAAGGCAACTCTCCTTGCAAAAGAGCAAGGAAAAGCCCTTCTCATCGTTTTTCGCTGAGAAGTGTGAAAGGACTGTATGTCCTTTGACGGGCAGGTTGTCCGTCCCGATCAAGATCTTCTGCCGCTGTATAATGAGTACGTCTGCGTCCGGGTCACCAACATGAGGGGCATTGATCTCAACCGCTATCGCTTCGACTTCGATCTCACCCTGGCGGTCTTGCTCATGAACCCGGACGGCACCATCTACAATCGATACGGGGGGAGAGATCACCGAGCGGCAGATGTCTGGCTCAACAAGCCGAGTCTAGCCAGAGTTCTTCGGGACGGCCTGATCGAACATTCACGCTACCAACAATCACCGGCTCCTCCGGCAACACGTCCGAGAAAGGCAATCGAGAATGTTGATGCTTTTGCCCGCAAAGACAAAGGTGAATGCATTCACTGCCACAGCGTTAACCCGGCTCTTCGTGAAGAGGCCGTCTCGCTCGGAAACTGGAAGCCCGAAGATCTTTGGATCTTCCCCACTCCCGGACACGTAGGCCTCGAGCTCTCTCCCACGGATCAAACCCTCATCACCCGAATCGCTCCAGACTCACCAGCCGCCATCTGCGGGCTGAGGCCCATGGATCGGCTCCTGACGATGGGCGGCTCTGGACCGATCTCGACGATCTCCGATGTCCAATGGGCGCTGCACAATCAAAGCCCGGCATCCAGTTCGATCTCTGTCTCCTGGAAAGAGCAAGACGGAAAAATCCACACAGGAGTGATCTCTGTAAAGGATGGATGGAAGCAGGATACTCCTCTTGCCTTCTCCTGGCGGCCCTCCAAGTGGGGGCTCACTCCGGCACCGGGATTTGGAGGCCGGCCTCTCAAAAGGCAAGAGAAGAAGACTCGCGGATTCGTTGAAAGCTCCTTCGCTTTCCGGGTCGGTTACCTCGTCACCTGGGGAGATCAGGCACGCTATGGACGCATTGCCGCGAAGGCCGGACTCCGAGTTGGTGACATCGTGACGGCGATCCAGGAGAAGGGAGACTTCAGGTCCGTCGAGCATTTCCACGCCTGGTGGCGGCTTACCCGAAAGGCCGGAGAAACCGTTCCGGTGGACATTCTCCGCCAAGGGAAGAAGATGCGGATCCTCATCCCGGTGATCGAGTAGGGCCTTTGTTCTCAGGTTCTGAACAAAAAAACCTCGCATACAAGCAAGCGCTCCCGTGCATCCCTGGCAGAACGTCGAATGCGGATGTGACGCACATCAATCGTTTCCGGGAGAGGGAGTCGCAAGGGCACAAGATTGTCAAAATGGCTGGGATACTGAAATCGATACATCGCATCGTCCGTTTCAAGCTCGATCAGAAGAGGCTCCAGTGGAGCCTTCTTGTCGGTTCGAGCACGGTCGAGAATGAGACCAAATCCACCCGTGTGAGCCCCTCTTGAAAGTGTAAGTTCGTGGGTCCCCCCCCGGGAAAGCTCGCGAGCGGTCTGAACATGACGATCGGAAAGCTCCGGCCAACCCGTTTGTACGCGAAGCGCGAGCCCATCTTCGCAAAGGCGAGAAAGTTCATGGAGAAGCTGCAACCCTTCTTTTGGCATCCGTACCGAAAAAGCATCCTCAAAGAAAACAGCTCTCTCCTCGAGTCGGGTCGGGCTGGTTCTTGGAGACGGGAGCAATGACTTCACACGAGCAGCGGCTCCGGAAATCGACATGAGAGCCTCTCGAAGTGCTCCGTAGGTAGCCTCTCCTATTCGACGCCCCAAGGGAAACTCGGCTTCCGCTCCATCCGACTTCTTGCGGGACGTCTTCAGGCTGTGCAGTCCAACCTGGGCCGCGGGAATCCTCCCCCACAAAGGAGCGATGGATCGACTCGCTTCATAAAAAACACCGGGCGCTCGCATCTCTCCTTTTCGAGTCATGTACTTGGGGACGACAAGAACCATGTCCACGCTTCCCGTCATCTTCTTCTCAAGAAAGGTGATGATTTCAGGTCCTATTCCCCGCTGCCAGGGACGAGATGGATCCAGAACCGTTCGGCCGGAACTCCGACTGCGATTGGTGGTCATGTTGACCACGTCCGGGTACTTCAGGACCGATCGACTCATCTCGAGCACGATCGCCCCATCCGTCCATTCATCGAGATACTTACGCGCCTCCTGAACAGCGCGCTTCACGATCTGATCGTCTCGGGTCGTCCACCTGGAACGAACCTTCAACTTGCGGGTGCATTGCTTTTTCGCCCGAGAGACGGCTTCGCGAGCTTTGTTCTTGTCTTTGACCGTTCGATAGATTTCCCGCTGCAGGTCGTAGAACCGCTCCTGATCCAGCTCTTCCACCTCATCTTCAAGATCTAGCCCGAGAACGACCACCTGAAGACGT
Source organism: Planctomycetota bacterium (assembly GCA_029260825.1). Taxonomy (GTDB): domain Bacteria; phylum Planctomycetota; class JACOTG01; order JACOTG01; family JAJDCM01; genus JAJDCM01. Next base: position 7,213 of record JAJDCM010000083.1, read on the forward strand.
CTTGTGGAGCCGACGGATGAAGATACCTCCCGGTCGAGAGCTTTCAGAAACTCCTCCGCTTCTGCCCGGTCTTCCTTTTCGAGGGAGGATCCTCGAGCCAAGGCTCTTCGAAAAAGCTCCTGGGCCCGAGCCATGAGGGTTTGCTTTTCTTTTGGGGAGCGACTGAATACCGCTTCACCCAGAAGAAGCTGAGCCTGGAGGAATGCGTCTTTTTGCGACCTCCCATCGTCTGACTCGGTGGGAATCTCAAGATTCCATTGAACGACAGGAAGGTCCAGTGGGTCGGCTTGATTGGACGAAGCGCACAGAATCAACACGGGCAAAACAAGCCAGGTGCTCAACACTCGTTGGCCGGAGGTTTTCACTTCGTTCTCTTCGTCTTTCTTTTCTCGTCATCGGTCTCGACTTTGAAGCGCCAGGTCAGCTTTTGCTTCAAACGCCCCCGAGGGTCCTTGATCACCCAGGGGGTAGGATCTTCGACGTCCAGAACAACTGCCGTCTCATAGCCAACGACAAGCTTCATGTCCTCAGGGGTCAGTTCGATCACTTCCTGGACTCGACCATCCGCAAGAAGCTTTCTTGCGGTGCGCTTTACCGGCTTACCGCGAAGAGTCCACGTCGTCTTCAGAGCATGGGTAAGCGGCTTCATCAGGGTGACGGTGAGCTTGATGGTCTTGTCCCGGGAAGGATCGATGATGCGCTGTCCCGGGGGAGGTTTGACTTCATCGACCGGCCGGACGAAATCATAAACCCGCAGAACAAAGGCCTCACGGCACACGGCGCAGAATTCATTTCCCCCGGTTCCCATCACACAGGAGGAGGATGGATGCCAGACCCCGGTCGGCCTTCCCGCACCTCCTTGATAGATGCCAATACCTGGCTCATTTCGGTCGAGCCAATGTTTCCAAGGACATCGCTCAGGGTCAGGAGAATCCGTCAAGTTGACTCCAACCGGAGGCGGACCGATTGCCGGCTTCTTGGTCACCTGAGTTGAATACTCATCCAGCAAGCCAACAAAAGAGTGACCGAATTCGTGAAAGGCAATCCCCGGAGATGCGTGTGCAAAAGCGGCGATACGCCCTCCGCCCGTCCCCCCGCCCCCTCTTCGCACCATGACAAGAGCGCTATCCCAACCCTTGGCATGTCGATCAAGGGCGTCGAAGACAAGACCCCCGTCAACCGTGACCTGACCCTGGGCAGCGCCCGACCACTTCCCTCCAAAGGCGGTCGATGCATCGCTCGTCGGAGTGTCGACACCATCTTCCTTGGACCAGCTATTGACGCAATGAAAGCTGAAATAGGGTGCATAGGCCGTGAATGCTTCCCGACGGAAGAAGAAATCCATGACCTGACGCGAGAGCTGCTGAAAACGATTCTGGGTCTTGTCCTTCAGAACGTATCCGTCTCCCAGAAGGTATACGTCAACCCGGTTATCGGCTCGTCCCGTCTTTTGAACCTCAGAAACCAGGATCACCCCGTTCTCCCGGGAGAGCTCGGCGGCCTGAATTCCAATTTCCTTCCCCTTGGCCATGTTCGCGACCTTGCGCATGAACCCGACACCGCTGAGGAAAAACCCTTTTCGCTCCAGCCGAATGGCTTTTTCAAAAAGGTCTTCCGCGCGAGCATTGCGCTCATCCTCAACCGCTTGCTTTTCGATGAGCCAGGCGGAGGCAGCCGCAAGCAGTCGGTCCTGTCGTTCCTCCCCGGTCACAAACCCCCCATCGAAGTAGACATATCCCGAAGCCGGAGGGGTTACCCCGTTCTTCTTCGCGATAAACCCGTCGATCTGCCCCTTTCGTCGTGGATCCTTCTCGAGGAGTCGTCGGAGACAATCATGGGCCTCCTCTTCAAGCCCCGTGTCAAAACAGAAGTTTGCCAGGTCATAGAGGTTTTCGGGAGTCGCCGGAAGGGTTCGATACAGCTGGGACAGATACTGTGGGCCAAGGTCTTTCCATCGCCAGGGAATCCGAAGACCCTTCGTCTTGCTGAGAGTGACGAAGATCCCACTCTCGTCCGAATCCACAACCGTGTACGAAAGCCCGCCGCCAAGGTCGAGCTTCACCGGAAGAAGATCGGCGCGACCAATCCTCTGGACCAGATTTTCATGAAGACGGGTCGAATCCGGCGCACGCAGTTCGCCTTCGATGGCGAAGGTGCTCTGGGAGGAGAGGAAGAACGCAGAAATCAAGAGCATAAAGGCAAAGCTTCGAGACATGGTTGGTACCTCAGGGATCGCTTGCTGGGCGTTCTCGTACCTGAATTCTCGCGAATCAGCCGTCCCATGTCAAAGAAAGTCCGCCTGAGGTCGCTCTACTCAAACCCGCGAGAGACAGCAATGATGAAGGAAAGAGGAATCAGCAAGATCATCACCGTGGCACAAAAACGAATGGCACGCTTCTTGGCAAAGCTCTGGCTCTCTTCTCCATATCCCAAGAAATAGGCCATCCCAAGGCCCCCAAGAAAACCAAAGAGATGGGCATAGTGGTTGATTCCGGGACCAATGAAGAGACCGATCAGAAACATGGTGATGGCAAAACCGACGGCCCTCTTCGTCACGTCCTTCTGACGGCTCCGAAGACCGAACGCCACGTAGGTTCCAATGAGGCCATACAGGGCGCCAGATGCACCAACGCTTCTCACCATTTCATGCAGGAAGAAAAAGCTCGCCACGTTGCCTGCAAGCCCGGCGACGACATAAATGATGATGAACTTCTCGGTCCCGTAGATGTGCTCTACATTTGGACCAACTTGAAAAAGGTAGAAGCAATTAAACAGAAGATGAATGATGCCAAAATGGAGAAACACCGCGGTTAGAAGACGATACGTTTCTCCCTTGGCGACCAAGGCTCCCTGCAACACTCCGAAGTTCATCACCTCGTTTTCCGAGATTCCCGATCGCGAAGCCATGAGTGCAACCATGACATGGAGAATAATGTTCGCAAAAAGGAAGATCTTGGAAAACTCATAGCTCTTGAAGAGCGGATCAAGGAATCCATCCATCCTGGATTCCTTCCTTCCGCAATAGGGGCAGTTATCGTTCTCCGACCCGATGAGTTTTCCACAAGCCCGGCAGAGCCGAGGGCGTCTTTGTTGGACCACGATGTTCATCCAAATGATCGGTTAGCCCGGATGATTCATGAGTTTGAGCGAGAATCATCCGGGTCAGGGTCATGACCCGGAAAAAGGGAGTACCGGTCCCCGACGGCTGCTGAGCACCGGTACTTTCCCTGGCAACCCTAATACGTGGTCAGGTATCGATCAACCTCCCAGGGGTGGACCTCGGCCAGAAACTCCTGCCATTCCGTTCGCTTAGCTGCGATGAAATGGTCAAAAATATGATCCCCGAGAGCTTCTTTCAGGATCTCGTCCTTGGAAAGCAAGTTGAGTGCCGAATTCAGATCTGAAGGAAGGCTGTCGATCTTCAGACGCCTACGCTCCCGGTGGCTCATCGTGTAGATATTCTTGTTGACCGGCGGCCCTGGGTCGAAACCCTTGTCAATTCCGTCCAGTCCGGACGCGAGCATGACAACGAGCGCAATATAGGGATTGCAGGCCGGATCCGGCATCCTCAGCTCAACCCGGGTGCCGATTCCCCGCCGAGCGGGTACCCGAAGCATCGGGCTTCGGTTCTTTTCTGACCAGGTGATATGGGTCGGAGCCTCATACCCCGGAACAAGCCGCTTGTAGGAGTTCACCAGGGGATTCGTGATCGCAACCATTGCCTTGGCGTGATGAATCAGTCCGCCAATGAAACTGAGAGCGGTCGGGGAAAGTTCATAGTCGGCGCTCGAGTCAAAAAACACATTGTCTTCCCCGGTGAAGAGAGACAGGTGGCAATGCATCCCGGACCCATTCTGGCCGGCAAGAGGTTTTGGCATGAACGTGGCATGAAGGCCAAAATCCTGGGCTACTTTTCTCACCACGAATCGGAACGTGGAAAGATTGTCTGCGGTCGAGACCGCATCGGTGTATTTGAAATCGATCTCGTGCTGGCCGGATGCGACCTCATGATGTGCGGCCTCGACCTCAAACCCCATGACTTCGAGAACATTTACGATCTCTCGGCGACAATCTTCCCCCAGATCAACCGGAGCCAGATCGAAGTACCCACCTGAGTCATGAGTGATCGTTGTCGCATTTCCCTGGCTATCTTTCGTGAAGAGAAAGAACTCAGCTTCCGGACCCGCCATCATGTTGTAGCCAAGCTTGGCTGCTCGCTCGACCAATCTCTTCAACGAGGTTCGGGGGCAGCCTGCAAAAGGAGTGCTGTCCGGATTCATGATGTCACAAATCAGGCGACCGACTCGCCCACGGCCCCGACCATCTTTGGTTGACCAGGGGAAGATGGCAAATGTCTTGGGATCTGGCTGAAGCAGCATGTCCGACTCTTCGATCCGAGCAAACCCTTCGATCGAGGAGCCATCGAAAAGAATCTGTCCATCGAGAGCCTTTTCGAACTGACTGTAGGGGATCTCCACGTTCTTGATGCACCCCATGAGATCCGTGAACTGAAGACGCATGAAGCGGACTCGCTCGTCTTTACAGATTCGCAGCACGTCATCTCGATTGAGAGCACTCACCGACCGGCCCCGCAAGTCGGACATATCTTCAAGCCTATCCATCACATCCATGAGTATGGACTCCTTCCAAAGAGAACCCTGCGTAAAGAGGTATTGATCCCGCCCTGAGTGAGGACACGCACTCTACTCCCGGCCCTGGGTAAGGTCAAGTCGAGCCTGCAAGACAAGCTTCAATTCCTTACCAATTCAGCACATGAGACACTTAAAATGGCAACATTTTATGACTTGATCGACAAACTGACGATCAAACAATACACAAAACGCATTTCACACCTGTCATGACGAGGAGAGGCAATGGGGAGGAAAAAGGTCCAAAATCGAAGAAATGTGGCCAAATTGACCTCCCAATCAGCATTGATAGATTGCGGGAGGGAGCAGTACGCCGCCTCGAAAGACGAGGGGGTGAGGCCTACCCCTGAATAAGGCGGGGCCAGTGGGTGGAATCCGAGGGCACGGCCCCCTGTGCCGTGCCCTCTCTTGCCCGATCAGCCTTCCCGATTGAGACGTCGGAATGATCGGTCGGCTTGCTTGCGAATCATATCGTTCGGGTCTTCCAGCGCGAGTCGGCTGAGGAGCTGGGCCACCTCAGGATTCGGCGACTTCCAGACGTACTTGGAAGCAATCACTCGCAAGTCATCCGAGGCGTCTCCCCCCACGATGGACATCAAGACCAGACCAACATCCTGGTCGTGCGCATGACGCCCGAGAGATTTCACGAGGCTCTTTTGTACCGAGAGCTCGGTTTCGGTTGTAAAAGCATCAATCAATGTCTGGGTAACCTTCGCCGAACTCTCCTGTCTTCCAAGACCCTGGGCAGCAAATCTTCGAGTGGGCTGATCTGCTTCCCCCTCTTGAAGGACTGACGCGAGCTTGTCCACGACTCTCTCTCCCTTTTGATAGCCCAAGACCTGGACAGCAGCGTGCCTCACCTCCGGATCCCGCTCGATCTCCAGAGTATCAAGAATGAATGAGGACACGGTTTCATCGGAAGGGCGTGAGTTGATATGCGCAAACATCGCGCTGCGACGATGCTCCGGATCTGAACTCGTCCGGACGATGCGGGCAAGTGCCTCCCTCACGTCCTTGTCTTGAAGCTCATCGGATGTAAGCCGCTTCAAGACTCGCAGCTTGTCCTCAGGACTTCCCTCGCCATCCAAAACTGCCACGATCGCCGCAGGTTCTCGGAGCCGGGAGGCAAAGAGATCCTCTTCCTTGGCATGCAGCACCGCAAGAAAACGGGTGGAAAACTCCTGATCGGGAACACCCATGAGCAGGGTCAGCATGGAGTCATGCAGATAAGATCTCTTGGTTGGTTCCCACGGCCAAACACGCATGAGCTCCAGAAGAAAATCCTGGACCCGAATATCGGCCATGGTTCGGTTCGTGAGCTTCCGAAGAAAGATCTTGAATCTCCAATCATCGCCCGCCTTTTTCGACCTTTCGATTTCGGACAAGATCTCGAGGACATCGGTAATGACGATTCCGGCCAGAATCCCTTGTTCCTGGGCATTCCTGACCACGATCTCCACATCAGTAAGAGGCTCCTCATCCTGCACCATTGACGGGAGATTCTCTTCCTCTTCCTGCAAAAGAACCGATTGCTGAATGTGCTCCCCGTCGAATCCAACCTGGGTGGAGGAGGACATTCTCTCGGCGACAGACGGACCCTGGGCCAAAGACCGGGAACGACCCACAAAAGTCGGTTCTTCCGGCGCCAGCATGGGCAAGATAAGCCCCACGACAAGGCCGCAAGAAACGACCGCAATCAGCAGAACATCAACCTTGCAAAGGGACCGACTCGACCCTGACTTCCTCTTTTCCATCTTCATTCCTACTACCTCAACGTTTCAAGGTTTGAATGGTTGATCCAGAAGAACGCTCTAGCAATCGTCTTTGACTTCAACTTCGACTTCGGTCTCGTTTCCGAAGCGATCCGTCGCAGTTACTGTCAGCACATCTCCGTGGCTAAGAGGACCGAGAGGAATCTTGAAAGAATTGGACCCACCCGAAGACGAGGTATCCGAGTGGATGGTTCCGTCTTGATCGACATCAACGGTGATCGGGTCATCTGCATCGGTCGCCACTCCCTCGAGCTCGGTCGCACTGGATTTGATGCACGGAGGAACATTCAAGATCGGGGCGGTGCTTGGTGTCGTCTGCTGGGGATCGTCCGCAAAAAGAAAGACCGCGGAGACCAACAGGCCAAGAGAAAAAACGAATCCGATTCCAGAACGCATCCACGACTGCTTGTGAGACTTCGTCATGACTAACTCCTCTTATCTACTGGGGCGATGGGTGCCAAGAAAACGCCATCAATGGCGTAAAAAATGCTGCTCTTTGGGCGAAAGGTTGTGCAATGGAATGACCTGACCCAAAGGTTTACTTCGCGGTTAAAAAAGGCGGGATCCGAAGCAAGGGAAAACCCTACATCGGAAGGACCTTTCGAAAGCTTGGCTCGGGTTCCAACTGCACAGACCTCCCCCCATCTCATACGCCGTCTTCCGATTCTGGCCACATCTCATTCTAAGTACGAGTATAAGCCACGCAAGAACTTACGTCTGGTATTGAGAAAAAAAGGAGAGACGGAAAAGGTGAGATTCGCTTCGTTTGTTAACGATGGGCTGGGGGAGGGGGGCAAATGAAAGACCGGGAATTCCCTGAGACCATGCCAGGTCAGTCCTTAGATGCTTTCCCTGATCAGTGGTGTGATTCAGGAGGGGCGATCGCAATTGGCCCCGGGTTGGTTCGGAACGCCTCGTACCGACCACGATGAATCCTGCGGGGCAGGTCGGTCTTATGGAGTCGAAACTCGCTCGAATCAGGAACCGCCGGTGAGACTGAACCCGTTGATGAGCCCCTCAAGAATCTCGAGGGCTTCCACTGTCGGAGGTGCATCGGGCTTTTTCATGGTGTTGATCGCCCCGCGCACGGCCGGCGGCAAACGTCGAAGCGGCTGATCCAAACTCCGAGATCGCCCGCCCTCCGTGAGGATCGAGCGAAGTTCATTGCCGTCTTTCATGGGCGCACGCTGGAATCGCAAGAAGGCTGCAGTAAGCCGACTCCACCACTCACCATTCTTGACCACCGACTCGAGCAAGGGTTGAACCTCCGACCATTGATGCTCGGATTCCAGTCGACCCAGGACCAACAACAGCTGAACGTTCTTTGACTCGTGAGAGAACCCGGTCTGGAATCTGGCTTTGAGCGCCGGAAGCAGTGAGGACGCCAAAAGAACTCTGGCATCCGCCACCTGCAAGGCTTCGAGAACCGGAACGTAAGAGCTCTCTTCCTCACCCTGTAGGAGATCGGCAAATGCCTTGCCAACTTCTTCACATCGGGAATACTCCGAGTCATGGGACCGAGCGGTGGAAATCCAGATCCAGTCCCGGAGTGGAGGTCCGGTCATCTCGGACAACCGATTCAACTCACGGACAACTCGCTCATCTCGACTCAGGCTTGCCACGTAGGCGACGAGCTGAAGCAGCCTTGTCGATTCACCAATACGGTGGTTCGAAAGCGCATGGACAAACAGATCGATCACTCCCGGCGAGAGAGCGACCTGGGCAAAATCGGGGCTCCGTTCCATGAGACAGGCATCGATGGCATCCTGCTCAAGCCCGGCTTGACCCCGCAAGGAACGGATAAACCCAAGAGCATTCTCAAGGCCGCGGATTCGAATCAGAGCCTGAAATGCTGCCGCTCTCACTCTATCCCTGGACGACTGACTCATCACCCACGAAACGAGTTCCTCGAGTTCGCCCTGTTTCAGCCTGATATCACCAGCCGCCACCCAGCCCCATAGATCCAGAGCGGCAAATCCATCGAGATCATTGCGGAGCAACTCCGCAGACATTTCGTGACGCCGATCCTCATCTTTCCGGATGAGCAGCCGCCACGCATCTCGCCGAACCGTTTCATCCGACTCCTCAAGGGCCAGGAAAATGACCCTGTCCGTAACATGATCGAAGCGATCCCAGACCCGGGCGCTCAGCAGGTGGCTCAGAAGACTCTCATCGCTGGCCGTTTTCAGAGTTTGCTCGAGAATGCGCGCAAGCACCTCATCCTGATCACCCTGATACGATTTGAGTTTCGCCCAGACGAATTTTTGAATCGGTTGATCATCTTCATTTGCCGCAAGAAACAATGTCTCGAGCTCACCTTGGTGATAGGAGGCGACCTCGACGACCCCTCCCAGCTCATCACTCAGGAAGGCAATCTTTTCTTGCGGATCGGCGTGTTCTTGCACCAGTTTTCTGAAGCCGAGAAGCGTTGGATGGATTTCTTCCGCCTGGGGTGCCGACTCCCCTGGCTGGTCCGGCTCAAGGTTTGTCCTTCCGGGCTCTTGCGAAGGGTTCAATCCATCACTGGTAACCCGTGCTACGGATGAAGGTTCGGAAGGGGTTCCACCCTCATCCAGTAGAAGAAAAAGTGAGGCCATCAAAAGAACTGCGGCTGCGGCAGCAACCGGCCTGACCCATCTTCGCGATGGATAGATGGTTGATGGAACTCTTGTGAGCGGCGGGGTCGGTTCGATCCGCTCCGGTTCAACTGATTCCGGCTGGATCAAAGAGAGAAGGCGTTCGGTAAAATCGGGGGAGAGCTCTTGCGGAGAATCCTGGACGGATCGAATCCCATCGAGCTTGGATTCCTCTCGCTGGAAATAGGACTCACAATCCTGGCATCGAGCAAGATGCTCTTCCATGCCGACGCGGTCGTCATGAGTTAGCTCGTCATCGACGGCGGGGTGCGGCGAATCTTCCTGTCCACGCACGAGTTGCCGAGCCCGTGAAAACTCCAGGAATCGATGTTTTACCCAATCGCAATCCATCATGGCTCGCGAACCTTCCCAACCTTGGTTCCAGCCTTTGACTTCGGCCGTTTCAACGTCCCGCTCCATGCAGGACTCAGTCGTTGTTCCAAAACATCAAGCACATCCTGAACTTGCCTGCGCACCGTCGTCGACGGCAGTCCATACCGCTCTGCAAGTTCGGTCCACGTCAAGTTGTTGCACACCCGATCAATGAGCAGAGCACGAACATCGTCGGGTAGCCGACCTACCTGATCCGCAACCTGCTGAGCAAGTTCAACGTCAAGTCCACTCCACCGCCCTTCCTGCTTGTTCTTCTGGGCCTCTCCCAGTTTCTGCAGCACATCCCGGTCTTTCCGAAGCTTGTCTCGCCGCTTGCGAAGAACACGCTCCGCGATCTTTCTAGTCCAGGCGCGGAAGTTATACGGAGGGCCCAGATGACGGCGGGATTTCCAGGCTTCGAGGAACGTTTCCTGAGAAAGTCCATCGATGTCGCCCATTCCTCGACCCGAAAAGATCCGAGCAACGGCGTTTTTATGGCGGTCAACGAGCAAACCAAAAGCCATTCGGTCACCTTCACGTGCCCGAAGAACCAGGTCTCGTTCGTTTGGCTCGAAGTTCGACATGTCGCAGGCCTACGCCCACTCCCCAATCCCTTTTTCAGAGTAGACTTAGAATCCTACCCTAAGAAAAAAGATAGCGGGACCACATCCTCGAGTACAAGGGCCAGAATCGCTCGAGGGGCGCCCCGCTATCTCTACGGGATTGTTTTGGTACTACCGGTCCTCCTACGGATCAAAACCCAGCAGACTCCAATGGTCCCGATCCCGAACCTCAACCCTTGAATGCTGAGACGGGGGTCAAATCAGCCACTTTTCTTGAAAATAAAATGAACGGGTGGGGATTGCTCCAAAGCGGAGTGCCAATTCTCGGGCCTTGCGCCATCCGTCTGGGGCTCTGTCCGCATTGGGGCCCAAGATGGCCCCATTCCCGCCAACTGGATCATCAAGATGAGGAGCTGCCTGGATTTAGCCCTCTCCTTAGACCTTCCCACGGAGAGATTCCTTGGCTATCATGATGGTCCCTTCCCAGCGTTGAAGGGACCGGGGAATTCGCCCCCTCACGAACAAGCTGTGCGGGCGACGTTGTGGGATGACCCGGTACTCGAAACCTTTTTCCTCGAGCTATCGAGGTCCGGAAGAGAGGTAGACTCCGGTGATCTGACCTCTTTGCGACCGGAACGGAGACACGGTCCATGGATTTATCGAACTTACGCAAACTCTTGAGCATCTTGACTCTTCTTAGCTTGTGCATTGCAAGTAAGAGCGCTGACGCCCAGCTTCTTGGCTGGTCCGAAACACAGCAGATCACGTTCAGCTCGGGGCAGGTGTTTACCCCCAGCATTGCGGTAAGTCCAACCGGCGCAGTTCATACAGTCTGGTCGGATAACAGTACTGGCACCCGGAAGATCCACTACCTTCAACTCGACTCTTCCGGCAATACCGTGGTCCCGGCAACCAACATCACATTCGATCTCAATGGCTCCAGAAGACCGATCATCGCCGTCGATCCGGACGGGTTCATTCATGTCGTATGGGAAGACAGTCGAGACGCCAACGAAGAGCTGTATCACCTGAAGCTCGATGCAGCCGGCGCAATCGTTATTCCCGCTCACAGGCTCACCAACGATCCGGGTCGTTCAAAGAATGCAAAGATGGTTTTTGGCGAGGATCGAAATCTCCGCATCGTGTGGCAAGACTATCGAAACGACAACTGGCTCCTGATCATGCGCCAATTTTCAGCTTCGGGAAACCCAATCGGGCCGGAGATGCACCTGACCTCTCCTCCGTTCGATTCGGTCGAACCGGACATCGCCCTTGATTCTGACGGCGATGCTCATGTTGTTTGGTCCGACAACCGACCCGGATTCAACCAGGTCGTTTACGCCAAGGTGAGTCCCACGCTGACCGTGGACGGCAGCCCTGTTACCGACGGCACAAATTCTTCCTTCAGCCCTCGCATCAGCATCAGCCCGGACGACACCGTGCACATCGTATGGCGCGACTTTCGTCATCGAAACTCCGAGGTCTACTACCAGAAGCAGGACAAACAGGGAGAGGTTCTCGCCAACGATCTGCGCATCACGGTCGACTTTCCCGCGTCTCTGGATACGAGCATTATTGCCGACCACACCGGAGCTGCGAACCTCATCTGGAGGGACAACTCGGACGGAAATCTCGAGATTCAATTCTCACGAATTGACAAACATGAAAATCTGATCATGGACAGCATCAGGCTGACTGATGACCCTGCCGATTCGGTGACACCGGTCATGGCAATTGGCCCCGGAGACGGCCGGACCCACCTGATTTGGCTGGACTACCGAGACGACCCCACTTTTGCCGAAATCTTCTACAAGACTTTCGATCTCTCCATTTCATCCCGCGAGGGAACCGTAAATCGAGGCATCGGAGCCGCGGCAGATGTGGTGACGCTGAATGGATCCAGCGGCGACCCGGAAACTCGCGTCATTCAATTGACGACTTCGGATCCCGGAACCGTCCACGTCGACCCGCCACCCCTCAAGCCTCAGGGAGCCCGGTACCTTCTCTATCTGTACAACACAGGTGGCAACTCTCTGGACGCCAGAAACGCCGGCTACGGCATCGGCGATCAAATGCTCTCGAATCCGCTTGCCGGACCGGGAATCATGCCCGACACCATCTTGAACGGCCTGAATCATTACCCACTTCTTGGCTTTCCGACTCAGATTCCGAAACGAGCTCCGAGCATCGCTTTGCGATTCCGGGATGGCTTGCCGTCACCCGGAACCTTCGTCATTCAGGGCTACATCCTCGATCCTGGCGCCATGAACGGAGTCCTTTCCGTGACGAACGCCCTGGTCCTTGAGGTCACACCCTGAGCAACCAACCCACCGCCCCGAAGCCGAAACTCGCTCTTCTTGGGGTTGGGGCCTGGGGCTCGAACTATCTTCGCAATCTCGCCGATCTGGGCGATGGTGTTCTGTCCATATGCTGTGACCCGGATCCCACACGGCTTGAAATCGTTCGCCACCGCTATCCAGGTGTTGTCTGCGTCGAGAATTCTGACAGGGTCTTTGACGACAAGGGCATCGACGGTGTTGTCCTCGCAACCCCCACCTCCACTCACGCAGCCCTGGCACGCAAGGCCCTCCAAGCGGGAAAACATGTGCTCGTGGAAAAACCGCTGGCCCAGGATCTCCACGTCGCCGAAGAACTCGTTCAGCTTGCGAAGGACCGCAACAAGAAACTCATGCCCGGTCATCTCCTGCTTTTTCACCCAGCGGTACAAAGACTTCGAGAGATCGTTCGCTCCAACACCCTTGGGAATGTGCTCTACGCTCATTCTCAACGGCTGAACCTGGGTCGCTTTCGCACCTTTGAAAACGTTCTCTGGAGCCTGGCAACCCATGACGTTTCCCTCGTGTTGGATCTCTTTCAAGGACACCCGGTTCGGGTTGTTGCCTATGGAGGCAGTTACCTCACGAAGGGGGTCGAAGATGTCGTTTTCCTTTCGATCTGGTTCCAGGATCAGCGCATGGCCAACATTCATGTCAGCTGGCTAGATCCCCACAAGGTGCGTCAGTTGACCCTGGTTGGCGACAAAAAGATGGTCGTTTTTGACGACATGTCTCCTACCGAAAAGATCCGAATTCTCGACCAAGGATTTGATCGCTCGCCGTCTTTTGATGCGTACCGGGAGTTTGTCTCGGTGCGGCACGGAGACATCATGGTCCCTCATGTCGAGATGAAGGAACCTCTGATGGAACAATGCAGGCATTTCGTGGAGTGCATCGAGCAAGATCAGGAACCCTACACCGGAGGGGAGAGCGTGCTTCAGGTGACTCGTGTATTGCAGGCCGCAGAAAAGTCCCTGCGTTCCCGGGTCCCTGTAGCCATCGATCCCGATTGCGGATGAGTCAAACAACGCAAACCGCAGCAAAGAAGATCCTCGATCGAGGTGTGGGCTTGGTCATCTCCACTTCGGGCGGCGGAGCCCAGGCAATCTCCGACCTTCTTCGTATTCCCGGAGCCTCCAGGTCCATTCTGTCCGCTTTTGTTCCCTATTCCCGAGCCTCTCAGGAAGAACTCGTCGCCCAACCGATCGAGAAGGCCTGTTCAGCGAGAACCGCACAGCTCCTTTCCCAGGCTACCTATCGAAAAGCTCGACAATACTCCGACGATCATTCCCAGGTACTTGGCCTTGGCTGTACCGCTGCACTTCGAACCAATCGGGAGAAGAAAGGGGAGCATCGGGCTCACCTCGCAAGCTGGGACGGTGAAGTGCTTCGAACCTGGAGTCTTGTCTTCAACAAGCTCGCTCGCACAAGAGATGAAGAAGAGGACCTGGTGCGATTCTTGATCCTGGATCTTCTTGCCAGCGCGTGCGGCGTCCCTGACTCTGATCTGTCCTCCCCGTTTGTAGGAGCCGGAGAGTCTCTCACGAAGACTCAAGAGAATCTTACGGACCCGATTCTTCTACTTCACCGGGGAGAGATTGCCCACGTCACCCTCTCTCCCAGCGGCCAGCTCTCCGACAACGCTCCTCCCGAAGGCATCCTGTTCCCCGGATCATTTCATCCACTCCACACCGGACATCGAGAAATGGCTTCCTTGATGAGCGCCAGTGGAAGGGGCCCCGTGATCCACGAGATCTCGATCCAAAGAGTCGATAAGGATCCCCTATCTCTTTCCGAGATTCATCGTCGCGTGGCCCAGTTTGCTTCCCCTGGCTCTCCGGGCGAGTGGGTCGTCCTGACCACCACACCGACGTTCCTCGAAAAGGCCCGTCTCTTCCCCAGACGAGCCTTTCTTGTCGGATGCGATACCGCAGAACGAGTTCTTGACCCGAGCTATCATGGCGGCAGTCTTGCCCGAAGAAATCAGGCTCTCGAAGAGATCCTGAGCCTCGGAGGCAGCTTTATCGTCATGGGACGAACCGACGGTGAACGCTTCCAGACGGTGCACGATCTGGACCTACCGCTGCAATACTCGGGTATGTTTATCGGGGTAGGAAGGGAGATCTTTCAGAACGACATCTCGTCCAGCGAAATCAGAGGAACCTGGGAGCAGGCATGAGTCGTCAGAAGATCTCGAACCGGGAGTTTCGTCAGGCTCTGGTCAGTATCAGTGGGCTTTCACCTCCTGACAAGAAAGACCCTCTCCCCGTCCCAAAGACCCAGACGAACTCTACCTGGGCCCGTGACATGATCCGACGCCTCGGTTTCGTCCAGGTCGATCCGGTTTCCGCAGTCGAGAGAGCCCATCACCTGATTCTCTTCAGTCGTAACTCGAACTATCGACAATCCGACCTCGAAAGACATCTTGAAGAGGATCGTTCCATCTTTGAAAACTGGACTCATGACGCGGCGATTCTCCCCACATCCTTCTATCCGTACTGGAAACACTATTTTCTACGCGTCGCAAATTTTGAACCCCACCCGAGTTACCGCAGGTACTTTGCTCCGGTCAAAGATTCCGACATCCGAAAAGTGATGCGGGCCATCAAAGAAAAAGGCCCCCTGAAACCCAAAGACGTGAGCAGTGAGAAAGCAGACTTCGGAGATCCTCAATTTCCTGCACCCTCGATATCCAAGCTGGCCATGGAACTCATGTGGAGAACGGGAAAACTCGCGGTATCCGAAAGGTCCGGCCGCCAGAAAGTCTACGATTTGACGGAGCGAGTGATCCCGAAGGAATTCCGGGAGAAGAAAGTCTCTCGGGCTGAATACATCGACTGGGTGTGTCGCGAATCACTCATGCGCCTGGGAGCGGCGAATCAGAATCAGATCCTTCACTTCTTCGATGCCCTCTCCAAGGAAGACATCCAGTTCTGGTGCAAGAAGAACGCAAAGGACCTGGAAGAAGTTGAGGTCGAGTACTCCGATGGCTCAACGAGTGCTCCGTTGCTCGCACTCTCTCAAGGCTTACCCACATGGAAAACAACCCAGACTCCTCCAACCGACCTGAAGCTCCTTGCCCCGTTCGACCCCCTTATTCACGACCGAAAACGAACTCTTCGGGTCTTTGGCTTCGACTACGCCATGGAAATCTATGTACCGCCCAAGAAACGCAAATACGGATATTACGTACTACCCATCCTTGAAGGGGCCACGTTAACCGGGCGCATTGACGTCAAGGTAGAGAAGAAAAAAAACACCCTGGACGTGCTAGGACTGTGGTGGGAAAAAGGCATCAAGACCACAAAAGCTCGCGAAAAAAGACTCCAGAGAGCCTTGGAACAACTTGCCGCGTTTACTGGAGTTGAAGAAGTTGCGGATCGCTCCTGATGTCCTGATCAGAGGTCCGTTGATGGGACTTACCCGCATGATTCACGAAGACCGGGAAAGGCCCATGGCTTCCATCTTACGGAACCAGATCTCAAGAGACAACGCACCCCAAAGGACGCGGGAATAGGGCTTTTCTCCATCCAAGAGACGAACCACCGCTTTGGGATCAAAGATCCCTCTTTCTCTCGCGGCCCTCCCTAGAAGGATTTCCTCAAAGTGTTTGCGAAGCGTCGTTCCCGCCCATTGCTGCAGTGGTAGTGGAAAGCCTTTCTTATCCTGTCGGTTCAAAACCGCCCCTGGAAGCAGGCCCTCGGCGGCCAAACGCAGCATCGGTTTCAGTCCAGCTCTCCCCTCGAAGTGATCTCTTGAGGAAATCCCTCTTGCTGCCGCTACGACCCGCCGACTCAGAAGGGGGCAAACACCGGCAACCCCGACGGCAGAAAGCAGGAGGTCATCCAGTTCGAGCAAAATGGGGAGGAGGCTACATCTTTCGAACTCGAGGATTCGATCAAAGAGATCCGGCGAAGACGAAGAACGCATGATCTCAGCTCGAGCGTCATCTCTAGCTCCGGAAAGATCCAGAGTCCTCAAGAAGTCCGGAGAGAACACCGAGTCCCTATCAGGGCTTCGAAGCAAGATGCTCAAGTAATCTTCAACAACAGATTCAGGACCGGGTTCGTTGCCAATCCTGGACAGCAAAAGCCTGTAGTCACCAAGAGGAGTCAGCAATTTCTGAATCTCTGACCTCGATCGACCTTGAGAAAGGTGGTAGCACATGAGTAGTCGTGCATACCCGCCAAAGAGTTCATCCCCTCCCTCCCCGGTGAAGACGACAGAAACTGCCGGATCCACCGCGCGGGCCACACAAAGCTGAGAAACCGAACCCGGCCCGGCCATCGGCTGATCGAGAGCATGAATTGTTTCTTCAAGACGATGACCGAAATCATCCGCCGTGATCAAAACCTCCTGGTGATCCCCGACGGCGGCCAGGCGCGCAAAGGGACGCTCGTCAAATTCGGGCCCCTCGCCAAAGTAGCCCGTCATACTCACCACATTCGAAAATCCATGGTGCCTGACTCCCCCCGCAACGGTGGACGAATCAAGCCCACCAGACACGAGAACAAGGAGCTTCCCCTGGGAAGGAAGGTGATCCTTGACCGATGCCAGTATTGCGGCCTGAAGCTCCGCGCCGGAAACAGGGCTTCCCTCGTTCCTCTTCGTACTTCGATATGAAGCGCCTTCCGCTCGTTCCACGTCGGATGAAAGCCGGTAGACCCACCCGGGCCTCAGCCGTTGAACATGGCGAAAAAGAGTTGTTTCCCCCAGCGTCAGCTGAAAGGAAAGGTACTGGGCTAGCCCTCGTCGGTTTGCCTGGCAAACATCGATTCCACCGAGGAACCCAACCACTTCGGAAGTAAAGAAGGCTTTGATTGCCGTGGCAAAAATGGCAACCCGAGGAGTCGATAGCAAGAACAAGGGCTTTTGACCCATGGCATCTCGAGCAAGGATTAGCTCTCGTTTTCGAGCGCAAAATCGAGCGGCAGCAAACTTTCCGTCCCACGAATCAAGAAGAGAAGGGACGGCCTCCGTTGTTCGAAGAACATGGGAGGGAGACCCGGCCCGATCCAGTGAAAGCGGGTTTCCAGCGACCATCGCTGCCGAGTGAAGCGAGGGTTCCGGGGCAGCTTCTTCGTTGATCGCAAAACAAGAGTCATCGCCAAGAACGCCCAGCCCCACTCCGGTTGAACATGCGTGTTGGGTCACTAGCACGGCTTTTCGCCCGGTGATCGGGAGCAGATTTCGTTTCATTGATTCGAGGATACGCTCGACCTGCTCTCGTGGCAGCTGGTCATCGCGGCATCTCGTCATGAATCCAAAAAGGTGTGCCATTTTCCTCGAGCCGTGAGCTAGCCGTCGATCAGTTCTGACGCCCGGCGAACAGCTTCCACGACGGCCTTGATGAGAGTTACTCGGATGCCACCGTCCTCCAGAGCCATGATGCCATCCATGGTGCAGCCGGCTGGAGTGGTGACCATGTCTTTCAAAAGCGCCGGATGCTTTCCCGTTGTGAGGACCATCTCGGCCGATCCCATCATGGTCTGAGCCACAAGCTCTGTTGCGACGGATCGCGGGAGACCAACCTTCACTCCGGCCTCCGCCAGGGCTTCGATGACGATGTACGCATAGGCGGGTCCACTTCCCGACAACCCGGTCACCGCATCCATCTGGGACTCTTTCAAAACAACCGTGCGCCCGACCGAATCAAAGATCTTTCGCACCATCTGGAGATGTTCATCGGTCGCGAAACGACCTGGAACCAGTGCTGTCATCCCTCGGCGAAGAAGACACGGAGTATTCGGCATTGTTCGGATGACGGAAACGTCGGACGATAGTCGATCCTCGATAAACGACGTCGTCACACAGGCTGCCACCGAAACCACGACCGTACCCTCTTTCAATTTGCCGTCAAGATCTGAAAGGGCAACGGCCATGTCCTGAGGCTTGACGCACAGGACCAAGATGTCCGCGACGGAAGCCGCTTCCTCATTCGTGGTCGCCGTGATCGATCGACTTTGAACCAGCTCCTGCAATTTTTCCCGATGAACCCGGGTCGCCAGTACCTGAGCGGCCTCCACCGCCCCGGAATCAAGAAGCCCGTGAATGAGCGCCTCTCCCAGCTTCCCGGCTCCGATCACGGCGATTTTCTTTTCCCTGAGCATCCGTAATTCCTACTGAGGTTTTGAGTGACAAACGCCAACCAACTCGGGGCGGTGAACTGGCAGTTGGCCCGCACGATTCATGAAGGTCGACCGAAATTGCCCCAGGCTAGCAGTGTCGCATGTTCGTCCGGGCCACGCATCGTTTTGAAAACCGAATGCGCTGAATCCTTGGGCTCACCCTATTCCCTCGTGAACTCGAAGAAGGCAAAAGCAAAATGAACGAACAGGACATAGATCGTGGTCCAGATCACCGCGCTTGTGACGGCTGAGCTCACATCCCTCCCGGAGTTCTTGGTACGAGCCCCAAGGAAGTAGGAAATCGACCCGATACCGGCAGCTGCCACCAGCACCTTGGCCAGCACCCACTTCAAGCCATAGAACGTTGCCAGGCCATCTCCCGGATCCCGGATGATCCTGTGAAACACCTTGTCCCAGAAGTATCCCGACTGTTCGGGGAACAAGACAAGGAACACCATCATGCTGACAAACCGCGCCGCAAGAAAAGCAAGAAAAACAAGAAGCGGCCCGCCCACAAGAAATGCCCAGGACACACCGGTCAGTAAGTACCGTTTCGGGTCGACATTCAAAGACCGCATGGCATCGGTCTGGCCGGAATAAACCCGATTCCCAACATCTGCCGCCACCGCCGCTCCGCACCTGGCAGCCATGAGAATCGTGGCCAGCACCGGGACCAGGATCCGAAATAACGCATAGCCAAGAGCGGTCAATAGCTCGTCAAGAAGGAGGGGTTCTGTATAGGATCGGTGAGGAAGAAACTCAAACACGAAGTAGGTGGAAACAAAACCGACGATCGCCCCTGCCAGCCCGATGTAGACGATTGAAGATCCAAAAGCAATGAGCCTCAAATAGTAATACAGATAATAAAGACCAAATCGAAGACTCTTCCACAGGGGGAGAATCGAAAAGAGAAAGAGGAGCGCCGCCTCGATAACCCGTGTACTTCGCTCAAGAAAGATCGCCCCCCCCCCCCCCCCCAAGCGAACACAACAGACCAGAAGGTTCGCCACATAAAAACACACCACTTTATAATAACACCACCAGAATC